>CALVOQ010000023.1 GCA_944350335.1 uncultured Bacilli bacterium | reverse complement strand
CGTTAGTTGGAGAATTGTTCACTGATAAAGACATATTGTGTGGAATTAGATAATGTTGTTTATAGACATAAAAAATGGTCTCAGAATTTCTATGTGAAGTGAAAAATTCAAAAAATATGCAAAAAATAATAAAAAACACAACGTTCTGAACACTAACGATTGGAAAATTGATAATTTTTTTGACAAGAAGACGATGAAACATTTACAATTATAAACTGTGATACAATTTTAAATTCTGATACTTTAACTGCTGACGATCAATAACAGGTAATTTAGTTTATAAAGAACCAAAAGATAAAAATTTAACATTTGAAATCATAATTAAATAGGAGCTTTTTATGTTTAAAAAAAGAAGGAAAGCACTATTTATATGTGCAATTTTTTGCTTTCCAATGATTGTTTTAGGTTTTAATGGATATGCAAAACAAAGAAAATTGTCAAAATAAATATATTAAAACCAAATAAAACCTCAATTTGAGGTTTTATTTAATTGTTCATCTACGTAAATTAACAAATTAGTAACATAAAAAACATAATGCTTTTCAATATTTGATTTATTTAATTCAATAAATATCGAATTGCCTCTATAAATAAAATTAAACTTAGTATTAATCTGAGTAGCTTTAACAAACAACTTTTCTATATTCAATTTATCATATAAGTTTTTATTTAATCTTAAAGATATTTTTTGTGTTGTATTCATAGCAATTACAATATCTAATTTATTTATCAATTTTTCAAGAAGTTCTTGGTTCATATATATAATTAATTTTTCATCTATGTACCCAAATCTATCTTTTATTTCGTCTACTAATTTATTTAAAGATTCTAAATTATCTATTTCAGTTATTTTTTTATGTATTAAAATTATTATGTCTTGTTCATCTGAATAATTCTCATCAATATGCGTATCAACATCATCTAAGATTATATCAGTCTCGTCTTCTTGTTTATTGTTAATTTCTTCATTAACCAATTCAAGATACATATCAACTCCTACACTATCTATAAAGCCAGCTTGCTCTCTACCTAATAAATCGCCCGCACCTCTTATACTTAAATCACGCATTGCTAATTTATAACCACTTCCAAGTTCGGTAAACTCTTTAATAGCTTCTAATCTTTTTTGAGCATTTTCATTCAAAACCTTGCTTTTATCGTACATTAAATAAGCATAGGCAATTCTATCGCCACGGCCAACTCTGCCCCGTATCTGATACAATTGACTCAAGCCATATTTATCTGAATCTATTACTATCATAGTGTTTGCGTTAGGTATATCAATACCATTTTCAATAATAGTTGTACTTAACAAAACATCAAACTTTTTACCTGTAAAATCATCCATAATTGAATTAATTTCATTTTTATTCATTTTTCCGTGTGCATAACAAAACTTTACTTCAGGAACTAATCTTCTTAATTCGCTAATAATTTTATCCATACTAAAAATATTATTATACAAGATAAATGTTTGACCTGCTCTGGAATATTCTTTTAAAATAATTTCTCTCAAAACATACTTGTCATATGCTATTACATAAGTTTGTACTGGATACCTATTTTTGGGAGGCGTTTCAATTAAAGATAAATCGCGAATACCAATCAATGACATTTGTAAACTTCTTGGAATAGGCGTAGCAGAAACATTTAAAACGTGAACATTTTCTTTTATTTTCTTTATTTTTTCTTTGTGCATTACTCCAAATCGGTGTTCTTCATCTACTACAAGCAATCCCAAATCCTTAAATATTATATCGTTGCTTAATAATCTATGTGTTCCAAAAATTACATCAATTTTTCCCGATTTTAAATCATTAATAATTTTCTTTGCATCTTTTAACGATGTATGACGATTAATTAATTCAACATTTACACTAAAATTCTTAAATCTTTCCAAAGCAGAATTATATTGTTGATTAGAAAGTAAAGTTGTTGGACACAAATACATCGCTTGCTTTCCATTAAGAATAGTTTTAAATATAATCCTAAAAATAACTTCAGTCTTTCCGTAACCAACATCGCCACATAGCAATCTATCCATAGGAATTCCGCTTTCTAAATCTTTTTTTATTTCTTCAGTTGATTTAATTTGATCTGTTGTAAATTCATATGGAAATTCACTTTCAAAAACGAGTTGAAGTGGATCATCTTTAGAAAAAGGTTCAATTTTAAGATTAGCTCTTTTTTTATATATTTCTAAAAGTTCATTGCTGATATCTTTAATTCTTTTCCTTATATTCATTTTAGTTTTTTGCCATTCAACACTATTTAACTTATTAATTTTAGGCTTAACACCTTCTTTAGATGAATATTTATATAGTTTGTTTATATTATCAATAGACAAGTACAATTTATCATTACCCTTATACTGAATTAAAATATAATCTTTTTTTATTGAATTTTTAGTGATCGTTGAAATACCCTTATAAATACCAATTCCATGGTTTTTATGCACAACGTAATCTCCAATTTTAAGTTTATCTATATCATTAATTTTACTACCAAACTTATACTTATTTAAAGTATTATAATTTTGTTTTACAACTAAATCATTATCAGATAAATACATGATATTATTGTAAACAAATCCAGAATTTAAATAGCAATTTATAACTTTTACATTATTTAAATCCTTTTTTACTCTACTTAAAAAATTAAGATTATCAGTACATAGATACGTATTTGCATTATCCAATAAAGAAATAAATTTATCATAGTCGTTGTTAAAATTATCAACAGATTTAGCTTCTATAACATACTCATAATCGCCATGATTATCTATTAAATCCAAAAATATCTTGTTATTAATTGAAATGTCGTTTAACATAAAAACTTGTGAAAAATCATTATCATAATATTTAATTTGGTCAATAATATTTTTCATTATGTTTTGACACTGTAAATTATCCTGTAAAATAACAAAAGGATTATCTAAATAGTCTAAAATAGAACTTGTATTTTCATCAAATGTATCTATAACAGGTTTAACCTTAATTGAATTTACCTGTCTTATAGTCAACTGAGAGTCTTCATTAAAAACAGAAATATTCAATAATTCATCATCAAAAAAATCTAATCTAATTGGATGCTCTTCTTGAAATGGAAATATATCTACTACATACCCACGAATAGCATACTCACCTATATTTGTAACAACTGATTCTCTTTTATATCCAATACTCTCCAACCTATTTATTAACTTTTCACGTTCAAATACAACTGAATTATTTAGCTCTAAACAATTAGAAAAATAAGTTTCTTTTTTTGGTAGTCGCTTTATAAAACTATTAACATGGCAAATAACAATTTTTTTATCGTCATTATCTATAGAATTTAAAAAATTCATTCTCATAAACAATAAATCGTCTGATGATGCGATTGCTTTCTTTGTTAAATAATCATCTTCTGGAAAAATATAAACATTTTCAAACGAATGCTTTAAATTATTATACAATTTATTTGCATCATTTAACGTTGGGACCAATATGACTATATTTTGTTGCAACGAAAAAAATATATATAACACTAACTGATTATATATTTCATTATTTGATACTGACATTTTTAAATTATTCTTAATTTTAAAATCAAATAAATTACTATATATATTACTTTTCATATTAATCACTTAATTATATTTATTCATTAGTTTATCAAAATCCATGCGTAAATAATCATTTACGATATCGACAACTTTATCTAATACTTCATCGAGGACATCTTTTTCATTATCAGAAAATTTACTCAAAACATAATTTTTCATATCATACTTGGGCTTTCCGATACCAATTCTAATTCGTTTTATATTACTATTATTAAGATTATCAATAATATTTTTAAATCCATTGTGACCACCAGCAGATCCATCTGGTTTTATTTTAACATTTCCTAATTCAAAAGCCATATCGTCATAAATAATTAATATATCACCAGTGTCAATATTATAATAATTCTTAAATTGTTTGATAACTTCGCCAGATAAATTCATAAAACTTAATGGTTTTACAAATATTACGTCATTAGTGCTATCAACAAAATATTCACCATTAAATTTAGTTTTATAATTAACTTTTTTTGATAAATATCTATCAATTGCCATAAATCCAACATTATGTCTAGTACTGCAATATTTATCTCCTGGATTTCCTAACCCAACTATCATTTTCATTGTTTTTTCTCCTCAAACATATTATACAACAGATTTTTACTAATATTATACTTTTTTGAAATATATTTCATAGCATTTTTCTTGTCCATTCCATAACTAATTAATTCATTCATTTCAGAAAAAGCTAATGTTTCATTTTTGTTAATTTCATTATTGTCAACAATTAGAACAAATTCTCCTTTAGGTTCTTTAAAAAACTCAATAGCATCTATTACATTACCTCTAAATACCTCCTCATATACTTTCGATATTTCCCGGGAAATAGAAATTATTTTATTTCCCAAAATATTATTAATATTTTGTAAAGTTTTTATCAACCTATGAGGAGATTCATATAAAACAAATGTAAAGTAGATATTTTTTAACATTTCAAGTTCTCTTTTACATTCTTCATTTTTATTACTTAAAAATCCATAAAAAATAAATCTATCAGATTTAATATTCGACATATTTAATGCTGGCAAAAAAGCGCATGCTCCTGGCAACGCCACCACTGAATAGCCTGATTCTATTACTTTGTTAACTACAGCATAACCGGGATCACTTATCAAAGGTGTTCCACGATCAGTAACCAAAGCAACACTTTTTCCTTCTTGCAAATTGCGGATAACTTGTGGATAAGTAGTCATTTCATTAAACTTATGACAAGAAACTAACTTTGTTTTAATTTTATAATAATTAAATAATAGTTTAGTTACCCTAGTATCTTCTGAATACACTACTGAAACTTCCTTCAATATTTCTATAGCTCTCAATGTAATATCCGACATATTTCCAATTGGTGTTGGTACAATATATAACTTACTTTTATCATCATAACTTTTCTGTATCATTGTTACCTCCGAACATCTTTATTACTTCATTTGTATACTCACCATTTTCGTCGTGAATAATTAATGGTTTTTCTACTTTTAAAAGGCTTCTTCCATTTTTTACTGCTTCAATTAGAAACAAGTTAGACATCTGATTATATTTTGGATAAATAAATTGAACTCTTTTTGGTTCTAAATTATTACTTTTTAATTTTGTTATTATTTCAATAAATCTATCAGTTCTATGTACTAAAAATAAACTACCTTTATTTTTAAGAAGTTTTTTACTTATCCTGATTATATCATCTATCGTAATATAAATTTCATGTCGTGCGATCGATTTTACTATATTTTCATTTAATATACTATTTGGTTTATACTTAAAATATGGAGGATTAGATACTACTATATCAAAAGTATCGGTATCATAAATATTAAAAATATTCTTGATATTCTCATTATATAGTGTAATCCTATTTTCTAAATCATTAATTTTTAATGACTTTTCAGCCAATTCATACATTTCTTTTTGAACTTCTATTCCAATCAATTCAACGTTTTTATTTACTTTTGTTGACAAAATCATCAAAATGGGTGCGTTTCCAGTTCCGAGATCAATGATTTTTTTAACTGTAGGGTTTATCTTAACAAAATCTGACAACAAGACAGAGTCTAAACTAAAATTAAAATATTTATTACATTGAACAATTTTTAAATTATTAAAATTCAATAAATCATTTACTATAATAAATTTTTTCATTTTATCTTATCATCTAGTAAAGTTAATTCTATAATACCCTCTTTAGGCACATCAACTCTAAAGCTTCTTTGTAAAATATCTATAGAAATAACCTTTCCATCACCTTTTATTGTATTAACTATATCACCAACATTAGGCATGTCCTTTCTATTATATGTATACAAATCATCCTCATACTTTAAACAACATAACAATCTACCACACAAACCATTTATTTTATTGGGATTTAACGCTATATTTTGATTTTTAGCCATATTAATAGTAACTGAATCTAAATCACTTAGAAAACAAGAACAGCATAATTCTCGCCCACATAAACCGAGCCCTGAAATCCCCTTAGCCTTATCTCTTACGCCGATTTGCCTTAATTCAATTCTCGTTTTATATATACTAGCAAGTTCCTTAGCCAATTCTCTAAAATCCACTCTATTATCCGATAAAAAATATAGTATTAACTGGTTCCTATCAAAAGTAAACTCCGAATCAATAAATTTCATATTTAAACTCAATTTTTCAGATATTTTTTTGGCTTTATTTAATGCCAATTTAGCATCTTTCTCATTTTTTTTATATACTTCATAATCTAATTGACTTGCAATTCTTACCACTTCTTTTAATCGGTTAATTACCATGGTTTCATCAACAGTTTTAACATACACTGCTTTTGCAAATTGCAAACCACGTTCTGTTTCAACTATTATATTATCGTTTTCTTTAACATCGTATCCATTGGCATCAAATGAATAAATTTTACCATTATCTTTAAAATTTGCTCCAACTATTTTCATATTACAAACCTCCTAACTCAATTAATAAATTATCTAGTATCAACGAAGCACCAATATTATAATCCAATTTAGAAATACTATCATTTATCAAAATCAACTTTCTTGTAAAATCTTGTTTCAAATTAATAAAATCAATTTTTTCTAATATATTATTTTCTAGCAACAAATTACATTGGTAATCTAAACAGCTTTTATAAATATTAAATACAGATTTAAGTATTAATTTTACATCCGATTTACCAATTCCTTTTCCAACCACATTATAAATATATGGAAAACTATCTGCCTTTTTATTTTCAATAATTTTAACAAATTCTATAGCTTTGTTCAATATTTCATTATTTTCAATTTCCTCATTGTTGAAATTATTATATTCAGTAGAAATAAATTGAAGTTGACACCTAGATTTTATCGTAGGAATTACACTAGAAACATTTAAACTGAGTAAAAAAGCATATATATTTTTTTCAGGTTCTTCTAATATTTTTAACAAACTATTTGCACTAGAATCGTTTAAAAGCTCGACATTATTTATTACATATATTTTTTTTCCGCTGGTTTGAGATGTATTATCAAGAAATCTCTTCAAATCCATAATTTGTTCTTTTTTTATTACATTATTTATTGGATTTAAAATATAAATATCAGGATGATTCATCGTTTTGACTTTATTGTCATTCAAAATATAATTAAAAAAAATTTGGAACAATTCCTTTTCAATTTGTTTTAAATCCACATTACAAATTAAATAAGCATGTCCAATTGTATTATTTGAATATAATTTATTAAAAATATTTAATAACTTTTCCTTCATCATATACCCCGTTCTATAAAACTTTAGATAAAACAATCAAACTAAATATTGCCGGCAAACCAAACAGACTAGTGAAAATTATACTAAGAAAATTAATAGGAATCAATATCCCAACGCATCCAATTATTAAGTTAAAAGAATACAACATACATAAGGCCATCACTATTTTTTTTAGTACCATCACAATTGTTTTCATATTAATCACCAGTTAATAATATTAAAAAGTATTTAGCATTATGAAATAAACTTTCTATCATCTATAGCTTTAGTTAAAGTTATTGGATCTAAGTATTCAATGTTAGAACCTATTGGCAAACCATACGATAACCTAGAAACTTTTATTTTTTTATTTATCAATAACTTTTGCAAATAAAGAGATGTAGTTTCACCCTCAATTGACGGAGCAAGTGCAATTATGATTTCTTTAATATTTTCATTTATTCTACCATTAAACAAACTATTAATATTAATATCATCTGGATTCACATCATCAATGGGAGATATCAAACCTCCCAATACATGATACACGCCTTTATAGTTCCCGGCTTTTTCAAAAGTAACAACACTTTTAGAATCTTCTACTATACAAATTGTAGATTTATCTCTGCTTTTATCTTGACAAATATCACATATATCATTTGATGAATAATAACCACAAATAACGCAACGCTTTATATTTTTTTTAAATTTTTTTAAATTTTCCGCAAAATTAAAAACTTCCTTTTCTGATAAATTGTCTATAGCATAAACAAAACGCTCTGCCGATCTATTTCCTACCCCTGGTAGCAATTCAAAACATTCTACTAAATCTAAAAATTCTTTTGGATAAATCATCAATTAAAATAATCCTTTCATACCACCAGAATATCTACCTAATTTTTCCTCTTTAATCTTACTTAATTTTCCTAAAGCATCGTTTACTGCTAACATAAACATATCTTCTAACGTTTCCTTATCTTTCAAAACTTCTTCATCAGTTATCGAAACTTTAATTATTTTATTTTTGCCAGTTAGCATCACTTTAACCGCCCCATTCTCACCCTCAAATACAGAAGATTCAATATCGTTATTAATCCTTTCTAATTCCTTTTGCATTCTTTGAGCCTCAGCCATTAAATTTTGCATATTCATTTTAATCACCTTCTTTAATTTATATTTTCTACATCATCGCCAAATACATTTGATGTAACATCTTCAAAAGATGTTTTATTTTTTATTTCAATATTAGTTTCTGGAATAAATTCATATGGAATGTTATTTTTTTTCTTTGATATAAACTCGTTTTTAAGCATTAACCACTCATCATTTGTGACACAAACCACTTTAAAATTCACATCATATATTTCAAATAAAAGTTTTTCAATTTTTTTTATGTTATTCATAAATCCTTGAATTAAAGATTTATCATAAAAATTAAATAACAAATATTCGTCAGATGCAACTACTATTTTTCCAGTTAACAATAATGTAGCAACATTATTATACACCTTATTGGCAATAAAATCATTAATTCTTTCATAATCTTTATTAACTTTACTTAAAATTTTTTTGTCAGCATTTACAAAACAATTATTAATTCTAATTTTACGAAAAATATCCATATCAATTATCTCTGACTCATTTACATTATTATTTTGTTTAACTTGAGAATTATCACAAAAATTTACATTGTTTTTATTTACATCGTAATCATCATCATTATTTAAATCATAACGATAATTTACAGTATGAATCAAATAAATATAGTATATTTCAAACAAATTCTTTTGATTTGTTGATTTTGCAATTTGATTTGACAATTCAAGCAATATTTTTGTCATTTCCTTTATTTTATCAATACTCAAATCAAATGTTAAATAAATTTCTTTTTCTTCTGCTGTAAAATATGAATCAATATTTTGTGCTAGAGATATATTTCTTAACAAAATTAATAATTCATCAACGATAGTATTTAAATTTTTGCCAGACGTAGTAAAGTCATCAATTAATTGCATACCAATATCAATTTCATTGTTACAAACACTTCGAAGAAATTTTATTATAGTTTCTTGCGATACTCTTCCTTGCAAATCATATATCTCATCTTCAGTTAGATCTACATTTGATAAAGATATTACCTGATCTAACAAGTTAATTGCATCTCTACAACCACCATCAGATAATTTTGCAATAAGTTTAAGTATACTATCCGCTATTTTTTTATTTTCTAAATCACATATTTCTTTTAATTTAGCAAACATTTCTTCGCTATTTATTTTTTTAAAATCAAATCTTTGACATCGTGATAAAATAGTTAAAGGTATTTTATGCATATCTGTCGTAGCTAAAATAAATATAACATGTGAAGGTGGTTCTTCTAAAGTTTTTAATAAAGCATTAAAAGCACCTGTGGATAACATATGAACTTCATCAATAATGTAAACTTTATATTTTGCTATAGTTGGAACTAATTTAATTTTAGACCTAATTTCACGTATTTCTTCAACGCCATTATTACTTGCCGCATCAATTTCAACAATGTCAACGTCATTAATTTCCAAATTTCTACACAATTCACATTTTCCACAATAGTTTCCGTCACTATTATCTAAACAGTTTACAGCTCTCGCAAATATTTTAGCAATACTTGTCTTACCCGTTCCCCTAGGACCATTAAACAAATATGCATGCGAAATATGATTGTTAATAATGCTATTTTTTAATATTTCTACTATAACTTTTTGACCAATAACATCATCAAACTTTCTAGGACGATATTTACGATATAATGCAATATAAGACATACTTTACCTCCTTGTATAATTATATCAAATTATCTTATTTTTTTAAAAAAATCCTTAATAATCTTTTTAAATTCATTATCAATTTTATCAAGAAAAATATACTCTGTTGTAGAGTTTTTTAGTTTTTCGTTTTTTAAAAAAAAGTAAACTTTATCTATTTTAGCCTCATTAATTATATTTTTACACATATCACATGGTTCAACAGTGGAGTACAATATACAATCATTTAAATGCCATGTCTTTAATTTTTTAGTTGCCTTATTAATAGCAATTATTTCTGCATGGCCAAGCACATCATTATTTTTTTCTCTTAAATTATAAGCTTTTGAGATAATTTTATTGTTTTTAACGATAATAGCGGCAATTGGAACTTCACCTTTTTTGTATGCTTTTTTTGTTAATTTTATTAATTCGTTATAATAATTCATTTCTTACTCCTAAAAAAAAGTGCACATACATAGTAAATGTTAAGGCTGCTATTTTCCAATCCTGACCTGATTCCACGCTATGTATTGCACGATTAAATTATAATATATTTACGTTAAAAATTCAATGTTCCACGTGGAACATTGTTATAATCCTATCTAAACATATATTATTATTTATATCTATAATTTAAAGTTTATAATAAATGTTATATATTTTTTCGCTTAAGCTATATTTTTTTACTTCAATGTTCCACGTGGAACATTTATTCTGAACTTTTATTTATTAAAGCATATAATATAAAAATATTCGGCTTTTTTAATATTTAAAACATAGCTATTTTATAAAATTTTTTAACCACGCTACTTACTTTTTCGTTTTACTGTGCTTATTCATAGCAATTTTTTCTTTCATTTTCACTAACTACTAACATTAATAAGTTTTTACCTGGAATTTTCAATAAATAAAACTACTATTAACCAAGCAAATTTTTTTAACAGCAAAAATATTTGTTTATATTAATTTCATTTTGCATTATTAAATTTTAATTATTTTACGTTTATAATATATTTATACAAAAAATATCAATGTTCCACGTGGAACATTGATATAAAATCCTATCTGATCGTATATTTTTGTATTAAAACAATAATGTTCCACGTGGAACATTATTGTTTATATCTTTAATTTAGTATTCATGATACATAGTATGTATTGTATTGTTTTCTTAAGTAATAATTTTTAAACTTCAATGTTCCACGTGGAACATTTATTCTGTATCCTTATCAATCAAAGCAATTGACGTAACATAATTGTTATCTTTTAAATTAATTAATTTTACTCCTTGCGTAACTCTTCCCATTAAAGAGATATTTTCAATATTTAATCTAATAACTATTCCATTTTTAGTGATTATCATTAAATCACATGAACTATTAATTAATTTAAAGCCAATTATATTTCCGTTTTTTTCAGTAATTTTTAATGTTTTTACACCCTTACTTCCTCTTTTAGTTTCCCTATAATTATCTATAGTAGTTTTTTTACCATATCCATTCTTAGTAACTACTAATGCTAATGAATTTTCACTTGTGACTTCCAAACCAATGCAACTATCATTAACTAAGTTTATACCTCTAACACCAGAAGCACTTCTTCCCATTAATCTTATTTCTGACTCGTTAAACTTTACCATTCTTCCATTAGAAGAACACATTAATACCTTATCACCAATTTTTGATTTTCTAACAGCAATTAGTTCATCATTTTCTCTTAAGTTAATAGCTAATTTACCATTTTTTCTAATGTTATCAAATTCTTTCAAGGAAGTTTTTTTGACTATCCCATTTTTCGTTGCAAAAATTAAATGTTGATAACTTGTTTGCCTTTCAAGAACTAAAATAGTGTTAATAACTTCTTCCTTTTCCAAAGGTAACAAATTAACAATTGGTAAACCTTTAGATATTCTGCTAAACTCAGGTATCTCATAACCTTTTAATCTATAAACTTTACCTTTATTTGAGAAGAATAATAGATAATCATGAGTATTTAAATTGATTATTTGTTCTACAAAATCTTCTTCATTTGTAGTCATTCCTTTAATACCAACGCCGCCTCTATTTTGAGTTTTATAAGTATCGCTATTTACCCTCTTAATATAATTTTTATTAGTAATAGTTAAAACAATATTTTCTTCTGGTATAAGAGATTCATCTTCAATATACTCAATCGCACTCATATCAATCAAAGTTCTCCTACTATCCGAATATTTGTTCTTTATTTCAGTCAATTCATCTTTAATTATTGATTCAACAAGTTTATCACTTGCTAAAATGGCTCTTAACCTATCAATCTCTTTTAACAATTCTGCTAATTCGTTTTCAACTTTATCTCTTTCTAAACCGGTTAAACGACGCAACTTCATTTCAAGTATACTATCAGCTTGAATTTCACTTAATTCAAATCTAGAAATCAATTTTTCTTTAGCAATTACATCACTTTTAGCAGTTTTAATAATTTGAATTACTTCATCAATATTATCCAATGCAATTTTTAAACCTTCTAAAATATGTACCCTTTTTTCACATTTTTCTAGATCAAACCTAGTTCTTCTAATAATTACTTCCTTTTGATAATCTACATATTTTGAAATTATATCTTTAAGACCTAAAGTTTTAGGAACTCCATTATCTAACATCAAAAAGATAATTCCAAAATTACTTTGAAATGCTGTATGCTTATATAAATTATTTAATACCACTTGAGGATTAGCATCCTTTTTTAAAGTTATAGTTATCTTAACACCATTTTTTAAATCTGTATGATAATCTGCAATACCATCAATAATTTTATTGTGAACAAGTTCCGCAACTTTATTTTTTAATTCTAACGTATTAACTCCATAAGGAACTTCATCAATAACGATTAAATGTTTGTTATTTTTTTCTTCTATTGTCGCTTTACTTCTAAGAGTTATTGAACCTCTACCAGTTTCATAAGCTTGTTTAATTCCACTATTTCCTAAAATAATCGCACCTGTTGGAAAATCCGGACCTTTTATATGTTCCATTAAACCTAAAACATCAATATCTGGATTATCTATATATGCAATACAACCATCAATTACTTCTCCCAAATTATGAGGCGGAATGTTTGTTGCCATTCCAACCGCAATACCCATAGTTCCATTAACAAGAATATTTGGAAATCTAGAAGGCAATATTTTTGGCTCTTTTTCAGATTCATCAAAGTTTGGTTCAAAATCGACTGTATTTTTCCCAATATCTCTTAATAATTCCAACGAAATCTTAGAAAGTCGTGATTCTGTGTAACGCATCGCTGCTGCACCATAACCCTCAATATTTCCGAAATTACCATGACCATCAACGAGCATATATCTATAATTAAAATCTTGTGCCATTCTAACCATTGCTTCATATATAGAAGAATCCCCATGAGGGTGATATTTACCCATAACATC
>CALVOQ010000022.1 GCA_944350335.1 uncultured Bacilli bacterium | reverse complement strand
AGTGTAGTACTTATTAGAGGCGGACGTGTTAAAGACCTAATCGGAGTACGTTATCACATTGTACGTGGAACATTAGACACAGCAGGAATTGATGCAAGAAGACAAGGTAGAAGCAAATACGGAACAAAAAAACCAAAAAAGTAATTAATAGAAAGGAGTAATAAAAATGCGTAAGAAAAGAGCAGAAATAAGAGAAGTATTACCTGATCCAATTTATAATTCTAAAGTTGTTACAAAATTAATAAATAGAATTATGATTGGTGGTAAAAAAGGAACAGCACAAACAATACTTTATGATGCATTTAAAATAGTAAAAGAAAAAACTGGTAAAGAACCAATGGAAGTTTTTGAGCTTGCATATGAAAATATAAAACCATCACTAGAAATAAAAAGTAGACGTATAGGTGGAGGTAACTATCAAGTACCAGTTGAAGTAAGAAAAGAAAGACAACAAGCATTAACGTTGCGTTGGTTAGTGCAATATGCAAAAAATAGAAACGGCAAAGGAATGGCAGAAAATTTAGCAGATGAAATTATAGATGCTTCAAATGGAATAGGTGGAGCAGTTAAGAAACGCGAAGATACACATAAAATGGCAGAAGCTAATAAAGCATATGCTCATTATAGATGGTAAGAAGGGAGAATATATATGGCGCGTGACGTATCGTTAGATAGACTTCGTAATATAGGAATCATGGCACATATAGATGCCGGAAAAACTACATTTACTGAACGTGTTCTTTTCCATACAGGTATTACTCATAAAATTGGAGAAACTCACGATGGTGAATCTCAAATGGACTGGATGGAACAAGAAAAAGAAAGGGGTATAACAATTACAAGTGCAGCAACTACAGCACATTGGAAGGGTTATAGATTAAATATAATTGATACACCAGGGCACGTAGACTTCACAATAGAAGTAGCGCGTTCATTAAGAGTATTAGATGGGGCTATTGCTTTAATAGATGCTCAAGCTGGTGTAGAAACACAAACTGAACAAGTTTGGAGGCAAGCAAATGAATGGAAAGTTCCAAGAATGATTTTTGCTAACAAAATGGATAAAATGGGAGCAGATTTCAAGTTTAGTTTAAATAGTATAAAAGAAAGACTAAGTGAAAAATCAGCACCTATTGAATGGCCAATCGGAGCAGAAGATAATTTTAATGGAATAATAGATTTAGTTTCTTTAAAAGCTTATAAATATAATGGTGAACAACAAGAAGAACCAGAAGAAATAGCAATACCAGAAGATTTAAAAGATGAAGTAATGGAAAGAAGAAATGAACTTATAGAAACAGTTGCTGATTTTGATGATGAACTAATGGAAAATTATCTAGAAGGAAAAGAAGTAACAGTAGAACAACTTAAAAAAGCAATTAGAAAAGGAGTTTTAAGTGTTAAATTTTTCCCTGTTATGTGTGGAACGGCCTTAGGAAATATTGGAGTGAAACTAGCATTAGATGCTGTAATTGATTATTTACCAGCACCAACTGATATTGAATCAGTTAAAGGCGAAGATATGAAAGGAAACCCAATTGAGAGAAAAGCTAGTGACTCTGAACCATTTAGTGCTTTAGCTTTTAAAGTAATGAATGATCCTTTTGTAGGTAACTTAACTTTCTTTAGAGTATATTCAGGTACATTAAAAAGTGGAAGTTATGTTATGAACTCAACAAAAGGTGAAAAAGAAAGAATTGGTCGTATTCTACAAATGCACGCTAATCAAAGAAAAGAAATTAGTGAAGTATATGCTGGTGAAATTGCTGCAGCAGTTGGTCTAAAAGACACAACAACTGGAGACACTTTATGTGCAGAAAATAACCAAGTAATTTTAGAAAAAATGGAATTCCCAGAACCTGTTATTCAATTAGCTATAGAACCTAAAAGTAAAAATGATCAAGAAAAAATGGGTATAGCTTTACAAAAATTAGCAAAAGAAGACCCATCATTTAAAGCAAGTACTGACCACGAAACAGGTCAAACACTAATCGCCGGTATGGGAGAGTTACATCTAGAAGTGCTTGTAGACAGAATGAGAAGAGAATTTGATGTAGAAGCAAATATAGGAAAACCTCAAGTTGCTTATAGAGAGACACTAACACAAACTGGAGAATGCGAAGGAAAATATATAAAACAATCAGGTGGTCGTGGACAATATGGTCATGTTTGGGTTAAATTTGAACCAAATAAAGATAAAGGATATGAATTTGTAGATGAAGTTGTAGGCGGTGTAGTTCCTAGAGAATATATAGGAGTTGTAGACAAAGGACTTCAAGAAGCTTTACAAGGAGGATTACTAGCAGGTTATCCAATGATAGATGTAAAATGTACATTATTTGATGGATCTTATCATGATGTTGACTCATCAGAAATGGCATTTAAGATAGCTGCAAGTATGGCTTTAAAAGAAGCAAAAAATAAATGTAAGCCAGTACTACTTGAACCTATAATGAACGTAAGTGTGGTTGTTCCAGAAGAATTCATGGGAACAGTAATGGGAGACTTGACAAGTAGAAGAGGTAGACCATTAGGAAATGAAAGTAGAGGAAGAGACTTAGAAATAAGAGCCATGGTGCCACTTTCAGAAATGTTTGGTTACGCTACAAGTTTAAGAAGTAATACACAAGGTAGAGGTACTCATCAAATGATATTTGATCATTATGAAGAAGTGCCAAAAAATATTGCTGAAGAAATTATTAAAAGAAATAGTGTTCAGTAATAAAAAAAATGTTAATAATACTTGCAAAAACAACAAGTATTAGATAAAATTATATATGTAATTAAAAAAAGGAGGAAAATAAAAATGGCAAGAGAAAAATTTGATCGTTCAAAGCCACATGTTAATATTGGAACTATAGGTCACGTAGACCATGGTAAAACAACTTTAACAGCGGCAATCACAAAATATTTTGGTGATTTCGTTGATTATGCTGATATTGATAAAGCACCAGAAGAAAGGGAAAGAGGTATAACTATTAATACTGCTCACGTTGAGTATGAAACTGAAAATAGACACTATGCTCACGTTGACTGTCCAGGACACGCAGACTATGTAAAAAATATGATTACAGGTGCTGCTCAAATGGACGGAGCTATCTTAGTTGTTAGTGCAACTGATGGACCTATGCCTCAAACAAGAGAACACATCTTATTATCACGTCAAGTTGGTGTACCAAAAATGGTAGTATTTATCAATAAATGTGATATGGTAGATGATCCAGAACTACTAGATTTAGTAGAAATGGAAGTAAGAGATTTACTTACTGAATATGAATTTGATGGAGACAATACTCCAATCGTAAGAGGAAGTGCTTTAAAAGCATTAGAAGGAGATGCTGAAGCTGAAAAATCTATTAGAGATTTAATGGCAGCAGTAGATAGTTGGATTGATACTCCTGAAAGAGATACTGACAAACCATTCTTAATGAGTATTGAAGATGTATTTACTATTACAGGTCGTGGAACAGTTGTTACAGGACGTGTTGAAAGAGGAAGATTAAATCTTAACGAAGAAGTTGAAATCGTAGGAATTAAAGCTACTCAAAAATCAGTTGTTACTGGAATTGAAATGTTCAGAAAACAACTAGAATATGCTGAAGCAGGAGATAATGCAGGAGTTTTACTTCGTGGTATCAACCGTGAAGATGTTGAAAGAGGGCAAGTACTTGCAAAACCAGGAACTGTTACTCCTCACAAAAAATTCAAAGCAGAAGTGTATGTATTATCTAAAGAAGAAGGCGGAAGACATACCCCATTCTTTAGTAACTATAGACCACAATTCTACTTCAGAACTACAGATGTTACTGGTGTAATTGAATTACCACAAGGAACAGAAATGGTAATGCCAGGCGACAATGTTACAATGACTGTTGAATTAATAACACCAATCGCACTTGAAAACGGAACTAAGTTCTCTATAAGAGAAGGTGGACGTACAGTTGGTGCTGGTGTAGTTTCAGAAATTATTGAATAATACAAAATAAGCGTGATATTATATATCACGTTTTTTTAATTGGAGTAATAATAAGTTTATTGATTTTTCAAATAAATACTGATATACTTTAACTATAGTAGAGGTGATTATATGGCTAATAACTATTTTACAATTTGTAGTTTATTCTATATTATCACTATCTGCATCGCCTTTTTTATAAAAGAAAGAATCAATTCAACGGAAACAAAAATATATAAATATATAATATTAACTAATTTATGTACAGTAATAACTGCTATAATTTGCTTTTTTACCATCAAATACTATGAAATAATTCCTATAACAAATGAGATAGTTGCTAAAACTTTAATATTACTTATGTTTACATTTCATGTACTTTTAACAGTATATATATATTTTATTTCCTCAAAAAATACGTCAAAAGATAAAAAAAATTACACTTTAGAAATACAAATATTACTGGTTGTATATATGTCATGTGCATTTTTAATATATTTGTTGCCTTTATACTATCACAACGAGGGAAATGTAATATATTCTTACGGTCCAAGTGCGAATGTGACATATATTATGACAGTAATTATTTTTATATTTTGGATATATTGTTTAATAAAAGATAGAAAGAATTTAAGAAACAAAAAATATTGGCCATTTTTTATATTCATGATATTAAGTATAATATGTGTTGTAATTCAAAAAGTATATCCGGGCATTTTGGTGTTAACAGCACTGGAAACATTTATATGTGTAATAATGTACTTTACAATAGAAAATCCAGATTTAAAATTAATTACTGAGCTAAACATAGCAAAAGATAGAGCAGAAAAAGCCAATAGTGCGAAAACAGATTTCCTATCAAATATGTCTCATGAAATAAGAACTCCTTTAAATGCAATAGTGGGATTTAGTGAAACATTATCAAGGGAAAATGTTCCAGAAGAAATAAGAGAAGAAGTAAAAGATATTTTAATGGCTAGTGATAACTTATTAGAAATAGTAAATGGAATACTTGATATATCAAAGATTGAAGCTGACAAATTAGAGATAATTAATACACCATATAATTTTAATAAAATGATAGAAGAACTTGTTTCATTAACTAAATCGAGAATTGGTGATAAGCCAATAGAATTTATAGTAAGAAAAGACGAAACAATACCTGATTACTTATATGGAGATTGTAGTAGAGTAAAACAAATAATATTAAACCTGCTAACTAATGCAGCAAAGTATACGTTAGAAGGAAAAATAACGTTTACAATTAGCAGTGTTGTTATAAAAAATGATATAATTAGATTAATATTTAGTGTAGAAGATACAGGAATTGGAATAAGAGAAGATAAAATAAATAAATTATTTAATAAATTTGAAAGATTAGGCGTAGAGGATGAAATTACTATAGAAGGGACAGGTTTAGGGCTTGCTATCACAAAGAAATTATTAGATTTAATGAATGGTAAAATCGTTGTACAAAGTACTTACGGTGAGGGAAGTAAGTTTATAGCATATATAGATCAACTTATAGTAAAAGATGTAACAGAAATAAAAAGTAAGGAATTAAACACAACAGTAGATTTAAATGTAAGTTTTAATGATAAAAAGGTATTAATCGTAGATGATAACGAACTTAATATTAAAGTTGCAAAAAGATTATTAAAAGATTATAACTTAAATATAGAATCGGTTATGAGTGGGCAGGAATGTATAGACAAAATAAAACAGGGAAATATTTATGATATAATATTTTTGGATGATATGATGCCAAAAATGACTGGTAAAGAGGTAATTGTAGAATTAAAAAAAGATGCGAGTTTTAATATACCGACAATAGCACTAACAGCAAATGCATTAACTGGAATGAAAGAAGAATACTTAAGTATTGGTTTTGATGGTTATTTAGCAAAGCCAATAGATAGAAATGAGATGTTAAAAATATTAAAAAAATATGTAAGTGAAAGGTAGGATGAAATTATGAGAGATGTAAAAAAATTAAAAGAAAATGGAGTAAACGTGGATAAAAGTTTGGAACTGTTTGGTGACATGGAAATGTATGATGCAACGCTCATTGATTTTTTAGAAGGAGTATATGAAAAATTAGAAAAGTTAAAACACTGTAAAGAAAATGCTGACATGGTTAATTATGCGATTTATGTGCACTCATTAAAAAGTGATGCTAGATATTTAGGTTTTGAAAAATTACAAGAACTAGCATATGAGCAAGAAATGAAAAGTAAAGCAAACGACATAATGTTTATTTATGATAAGTACGATGAATTAATAGAAGAAACACATAGAATAATAGATTTAGTAAATGATTACTTGGGTAATGAGAAAGAAAAGGTAGAGAAGCCAGACGTTATTATTAAAGATAAAGCAATATTAGTCGTGGACGATTCTGATATGATTAGTAGATTTATAAAAAAAGTGTTTAATAATGATTATGAAGTGTATACAGCAAGTGATGGCGCTGAAGCAATAAAGTTCTTAGAAGAGAACAAAGATAACACTAAAATAAAGGCTGCACTAATAGATTTAAATATGCCAAATGTAAATGGTTTTGAACTCTTAGATTATTTTATTAAAAACCAATTATTTGTAAAAATACCAGTATCAATTATAACTGGTGTTGACGATAAAGAAACAATTGAAAGAGCATTTCAATATGGAATAGTAGACTTATTGACAAAGCCATTTAATGAAAGAGATATAAAAAGAATTGTGGAAAAAACGATAAATTATAATATATAATGTAAAAAGAACTAATCCTCTAATGTTTATATTGACTATATAAAAAAAATAGTGGTATAATTTTTATAGATAGAAAATAAGAAAGGATGGAATATTTATATGAAAAATGATAAAAAGAAAGGTTTTACGTTAGTAGAATTAATTGCAGTTATTGCAATATTATCAATATTACTTATGCTTGCATTGCCACAGGTATTAGAAATGTTTAGAGAAACAAGAGAAAGTGCGTTTCTTACACAAGTTCAATATATTTATAGAGCAGCTGAAGAACAATATGTATCAGATCAATTAACGCCTGAACAAGGCACAACTAATATAACATATTGTAAAGATGCAGCAAATACAAAGACTGATGATGACTTAAATCTTAGTAACGATGATGTACAATATAAAATAGTATTTACTGATGGAAAGATTACAACTTTTATTGTATCCGATGGTAACGAAAGTTTGACGGTAAATGCAGAAGAAGGTCAAACAGTTAAAATAGGTGATTTGACAACACCGGATACTGATTTAGCAACAATAACTTGCGAATAATAAAAGCCTCTGAAATGGCTTTTTTTGTTTAAAAAAGATTGTTTTAAAAACAATCTTTTAGTTTTATTTATAAGTCCAAAGTTTCAACATTTTCATTAATATTACTATTTAC
Source organism: uncultured Bacilli bacterium (assembly GCA_944350335.1). Classification (GTDB taxonomy): domain Bacteria; phylum Bacillota_I; class Bacilli_A; order RF39; family UBA660; genus CALVVN01. The sequence continues at coordinate 7,060 of CALVOQ010000022.1, read as the reverse complement.
ATTTTGTATATTTTGTTGTTGAATAGCTCTATGTTGCATATTTGCAATATTTAAACTTTGTTTTAAATTATCATCATCATAATTAGTTAAATCATTTTCCAAATCAATTATTTTTAATATTTCTTCAAATGTAGTTTCTCCTTCAATAACTTTATTGAGTCCATCTTGAAGCAAAGTAATAACTTCACCCGTATAAACAAGTTCTCGTAAAGTTTTCTTAGGAGCATCATTAGTTATAGCATCTCTAATCTGATCATTAATAATCAATACTTCAAGTATTGCAAGCCTTCCTCTATATCCATGAGAACAACGAGGACAACCTTCTTTATTTGCTTCGTACATTTCATTTACTTCTTTGTCTAAAACAGTTCTAAAGACATTTTTTTCATATTCAGTAGTAGGTCTTTTCTTTCTACACTCGGCACATACCTGTCTAGCGAGTCTTTGAGAAATAATGCCAGCTAAACTACTACCAAGTAAATACCTTTCAACATCCATATCTGTAAGACGTTCAATAGTATTAAGAGAATTATTGGTATGAAGAGTAGATAATACTAAATGACCAGTAATACTAGCTCTTACGGCTATACGCGCTGTTTCATCATCACGAATCTCACCAATCATAATAATATTAGGGTCTTGTCTCAAGATACTTCTTAAAACAGTTGCAAAAGTCAAACCAATTTCTTGATTAACTTGAACTTGACTAATTCCTGCGATATCCATCTCTATTGGGTCTTCAACAGTTATAATATTTACATCCTCAGTGTTTAATTTCTGTAAAATTGAGTAAACAGTAGTACTTTTACCAGTACCAGTAGCGCCAGTAACTAAGATAATTCCATTAGGAACTTTAATAAGTTTTCCGATTTTTTCAAGACTTTCTTTACTAAATCCTAGATTTTCAAGGCCCTCTAAACTCTTAGAATAATCTAAAATACGAATAACAATTTTCTCGGCGTTATTGGTAGGTAAACTAGAAACACGAAGGTCCAAAAGTCTATCGCCAATTTTACTTTTAATTGCACCATCTTGAGGTAATCTAGTTTCCATTATGTTCATACCGGCAATCATCTTAATACGACTAATCATATTTCTTTTGTATTTCCCAGGTATGATACCATAATCCGAAAGAATACCATCAATTCTAAGTCTTAATTTCAAATCATCCTTAGATGGATCAAAGTGAATATCACTAGCTCCTTTATTTACAGCATCTATAATAATTTCGTTTGCAATTTCAACAATAGGCATTTTTTCAAAGTCAAATTCCTTCACGCTTGCACCCGCTTTCTATTCTATGAATAATTATACCATTAAAAACACAAAACTTACAATAGAAATAATGTTTTTTTTTCTATCATATGATATAATTCTAACATAAGTTGGTGAAATATGAAAAAAGGTTTTACAATAATAGAAGTCGTTGCTAGCATAGCAATAGTATTAATGATAACTGCTATAGTAATGCTAAGTGCGGCAGGCATTAGTGATAAAAGTAAAAAACAAATATATGAAGAAAAAATTAACTTAGCATTAGTAAAAGCCAAAGAATATGGAAACGATAACTTAGATAGTTTATCTACGACTTGTAAAGGCGTTACTATTGGAGACTTAATTAATATGAACTATTTAGCTGAAGAAGAAAATGGTCAGATATATGACCCACGAACTAACGAAAGTATGAACAATATTTGGATATGTGTAACATATGAAAACAATGAAATAAAAACATATTTAAGAGATGAGGTAGAATAAATGAAAAATGAAAAAATAACGAGTAGAAGCGATGACTTTGCAAAATGGTACACTGATGTAGTAAATGCTGCTAAATTAGCAAGTTATACAAGTGTAAAAGGTTGTATTGCAATTTTGCCAAATGGTTATGCAATTTGGGAAAGAATGCAGAGCGAATTAGATAAAAAGTTTAAAGAACTAGGGCACGTTAACGTACAAATGCCTTTATTAATTCCAGAAAGCCTATTAAATAAAGAAAAAGAATTAGTTCTTGGTTTTGCGCCTGAAGTAGCTTGGGTGACTATGGGAGGCAGTAAAGAACTAGATGAAAGACTATGTATAAGACCTACAAGCGAAACAGTATTTTGTGACTTCTATAAAAATCACGTAAAATCATACAAAGATTTACCAATGCTATATAACCAATGGTGTAACGTTCTTAGGTGGGAAAAAGAGACAAGACCATTTTTAAGAAGCAGAGAGTTTTTATGGCAAGAAGGACATACTATTCATAGTACAGAAGAAGAAGCGAAACGTGAGACAAAACAAATGATAGAAGTTTACAAATGGTTTCATCACGAGATACTAGCGATACCTAGCATAATAGGACTAAAAACAGAAAAAGAAAAATTTGCTGGAGCAGAATATACGTATACAAATGAGGCGCTGATGTTTAATGGAGTGAGCTTACAATGCGGTACTTCACATTATTTTGGACAAAAGTTTTCTAAAAGCTATGACATAAAGTTTACTAATCAAAATAACAAAGAAGAATATGCATATCAGACATCTTGGGGGACGGCTACAAGAATGATAGGCGCGGTAATAATGGTTCATGGAGATGATAAAGGATTAGTTTTACCACCTAGAGTCGCACCTAAACAAGTTATAATAATACCTATAGGTAACGACGAAGAAGTAATTAACTTATCAAAACAAATAAATCAAAAACTAAATGAAAATAACATTACATCATCTATTGATTTAAGTGAAAAAAGTCCTGGATTTAAATTTGCAGAAGCTGAAGTAAATGGAATACCAATTAGAATTGAAATAGGAAAAAGAGACCTAGAAAACAATAATATAACATTTGTAAGAAGAGATACAGGTGAAAAAATAATAAAAAATAAAGACTTAGATTTAGTAAACTTTACTAAAGATTTATTAGAAACTATTCAAAAAGATATGTATAATCGCGCTTTAGAAAGAAGAAATGCATTAACATTTGAAGCACATAATCTAGCTGAGGTAAAAGAAATAATGGATAAAACTCCAGGATTTATAAAAGCATGTTGGTGTGGGAATGAAGAATGCGAAGTAAAAATGAAAGAGATAAAGGGGCTAAAATCAAGATGCATACTTGAAAACGAAAAACTTATAGATGACAAATGTGCGATATGTGGAAAAAAAGCAAAAGAATTAATAGTGTGGGGAATACAATACTAAAAAGGAATATAATTAATATGAGGAGAGAGAAATGTATCATTTTATAGGAATAAAAGGTTCTGGGATGAGTTCACTAGCACAGATAATGGATTCGTTAGGAATGGAAGTACAAGGAAGCGATGTTAGTAAACACTTTTTCACAGAAGAAGGTTTAATAGAGCGTGGAATAAAAATATATGAATTTAATCCAGAAAATATAAAAGAAGGATTGATAGTGGTCCAAGGCAATGCGTATAATGAAACCAATAATGAAGAAGTAAAAAGAGCCAAAGAATTAAATCTTAAAATATTATCATATCAAGATATGGTAGGCGAAATAAGTAAAATGTTTAATACAATATGTATAGCGGGATGTCATGGGAAAACTACAACGACAGCAATGCTAAGTCATGTATTAAATAATATAACTGGATGTAACTACTTAATCGGAGATGGAACTGGATATGCAAATAAAAATAACAAATATTTTGCACTTGAAAGTTGCGAATACAAAAGGCACTTTTTATCTTACAAACCATCGTACAGCATAATAACAAACATTGAATTAGATCATGTTGATTATTACAAAGACATATATGATGTAGTAGACGCATACCAAAGTTTTATAAATAATACATCAAAATGTGCGATTGTATGTGGAGACGATGAAAATACAAGAAAACTAAAATTTGATAAAAAAATAATATATTATGGTTTATCAGAAGAAAACAATGTCGTAGCTAAAAACATAAATTATAGTGAAGATGGCACAAGTTTTGATGTTTACATAGATAATACATATATAAATAACTTTCATTTAAAACTATATGGAAAGCATATGCTATTAAATAGTTTGGCAGTAATTACATTATGTTATTTAGAAGGTTTAGACTTAGACAAAGTAAAAGAACATCTAATAACATTTAAAGGCGCTAAACGTAGATTTACTGAAATTAAAGTAAAAGATAACATTATAGTAGACGATTATGCACATCATCCAACAGAAGTATTAGCAACTATAAATTCAGCTAGACAAAAATATCCTAATAAAAATATAGTAGCAGTATTTGAACCACATACTTTTACTAGAACAATAAAATTTCATAAAGAACTAATAGAAGTATTAAAAAAATGTGATCAAGTGTACATAATGGATATATATGGTGCTAGAGAAAAACAAGAAGACTATCCTAATGTAACTTATAAAATTATTGCAGATGAAATAGAAGGAGCGCAAACTATAAATAGAGATGAAGCATTTAAATTAAAAGATCTAAATAATTCAGTAATTATATTTATGTCACCTAATGATTTAAGTAAGCTTGAGAATGATTATATTAAATTAAAACAAGAATAATAATAAAATCACAAAGTTTTTTACTTTGTTTTTTTATTATCAAGTGTTAAAATAATAAACATGAAGTACATAAAAGGGAATGTTAGAAAAATAATATATGAAAGTGAAAATGGTTATAGAGTAGGACTTTTCAAAGTAAAAGATACAAATGATGAAGATATGATGGAATATCAAAACAAAACTATAACGTTTAATGGGGTTTTTTTACCATTAAGTAATGACATAACTTACACATTTTATGGGAAATTAATAAATCACCCGAGATATGGCTACCAGTATCAAGTAGATAATTACGAAATAAATGAAATGGATGATAACGAAGGAATTATAATGTATCTATCAAGTGGTTTATTTAAAGGCATAGGGCCTAAAATAGCAAAGGGAATAGTTGACATATTTGATTTAGATTCTATAGATGCAATTAAAAGGGGCGACAGAAAATTATTAAATGTAAGTGGATTAACAATAAAAAAATTTGATGAACTGGTAAGAACAATTAACAAAACTGTACAAAATGAAGAAAATATATTAGAACTTACAAAATTAGGGTTAACTACAAAAGAAAGTTATACTTTAATAAAAAAATATAATAATAGAGTAAAAGAAATATTGGAAGAAAACATATATTTATTACAAAATGACATTGATTTTAAAAAACTTGATAATATTTTTCTAAAAACAGAAGATGAATTTGATAAAAGAAGAGTGAAAGCATTAATAAAACATTTAATAGGAATAATATGTTTTGATAAAGGCGATACTATAGTAAATAACGAAGATTTATATATTAATTTGAACGGGTACTTTACGAAAACATTAGATGTAAATGACTATATAAAATATTTAGAAGAATTAGAAAAAGAAAACGATATTATTACTATAAATGATGATATTGCACTTTACAATTTCTATGAAACAGAAAATATACTAGCGAATAAAATAAAAATATTATCTAGCACTAAAAATAAAATAAGTAGTAAAAAAATAGAATCATATATAAAAAATTATGAAGAAATAAATAATATAACACTTAATAAGGACCAAAAAGAAGCTATAAAGGGAAGCTTAACAAATGATTTTTATATAATAACTGGAGGACCAGGAACTGGAAAGACTACAATAATCAAAGCGGTTGTAGATATATATACTAGTATAAATGAATGTAAAGAAGGAGACATTACGTTACTTGCACCAACAGGTAGAAGTGCTAAAAGAATGATGGAAAGCATTGGAAGAAAAGCAAGTACAATACACAAATTCTTAAAATGGAATGGAGAGACTGAAACATTTCAAGTTAATCTATATAATCCAAGCAACACAAAGTTTGTCATTATAGACGAAGTAAGTATGGTAGATATATTTTTAATGAAAAATCTATTTGATGGATTATTAAATAATATAAAACTAATATATGTTGGAGATGCAAATCAATTGCCAAGCATAAATCCAGGAAATCTATTATCTGATTTATTGCAAATACCATCAATAAAAAGAAGTGAATTATCACATATTTATAGAACTAAAGAAAATTCATTTATAAATCAGTTTGCAAAAGACATAAAAAATAAAATAACAAAAGAAAATTATCAAAATTATAGCGACTTTTCATTTATAGAATGCGATGAAATAAACATAAAAAGGATTGTCAAGGATATATCATTAAGAGCAATTGATAAAGGTATTAATAAAGAAAGTTTTCAAGTTTTAGCACCGATGTACAAAGGCGAAAACGGAATAGAATCATTAAACAATATAATGCAATCAATATTTAATCCAAGTAGTGAAGAAAAAAAAGAAATAATAATAAGAGGTACAATTTATAGAGAGGGAGACAAAGTTATTCAACTTGTTAATGACGTAGATAATAATATTTATAATGGCGATATTGGATTAATAGATAAAATTATAAATGGAACAAAACCAATAATGATGGTTAATTATAATGGAATAAAGGTAAAGTATGACAAAAAGAAGTTTGAAGAAATAACACATGCATTTGCAATTAGTATACACAAAAGTCAAGGAAGTGAATATGAAAACGTTATAATGGTAATTTCAAAAAGTTTCAATAGAATGCTATATAATAAACTAATATATACGGGCATAACAAGAGCTAAAAAAAGTTTGGTTATAATTGGTAATAAAGAATATCTAAATAAGGGTATTAAAACAGAATATGCAGAGAATAGAAAGACATTATTTACCAAGTTATTTTAGTATAAATAATAATTATGAGTAAATACTATTTATAGAAAAGAGGTGTTTACTATAAAAATGTTAGATAGAATGCTATGGATGGGAGCAGGGCTAGGCGCAGGAATGCTTTTAAAAAAACACGAAAAAGATATAACATCTTTTATGAAAAAAGAAAGAAACAAAATGATGAAAGTTGGCGCGGCCATGACCAATAGTAGCAAAAATCCTTCTAAAAAATAGAAGGTTTTTTAATTGTATTTATCAAAAATATTATATTAGAAATATTAAAAAGAAGTACAGTAAAAAGCACTTTATGATGTAAATAACATAAAAAAGACATCACGA
>CALVOQ010000021.1 GCA_944350335.1 uncultured Bacilli bacterium | reverse complement strand
CCAAATATGTACTTATGAGATTTAATAAAATTAAATATTTTCCCAAAAAAACCTTTAATTTTAGATCCCACTTTTTTCGGTTCCTTTACCTCAATCACTCCTTCTTTTTTAGAATTAGTTTTAGTAGTTTTCTTAGTAGCAACGTTCTTTGTTGTAGTTTCACTACTTTTTGTAGCCATATAATAACCCCCTTATCATTGCTCAAGACAATACTATCTCAAGAAATAATGGTTTTTATTCTAACATATTTTTGCATATTGTCAACAAATTTTAGCCTTTTTAAATGAATATCATGGCAAAAAACATATTTTTATCTTAATATGAGCAAAAATAGGTAATTATAATAGCTCAATATATTATACGTTTTACATCGTATTTAATTACAAAAGACAAAAAGATAGATTTAAAATAGTTATTTTGGTAAAATAGTTACAGGTGATATAAATGACTATAGTTTTTAAAGTCAGTGATAACGTTAAAGAGAAAATGATTGAATATTACATGGACAAAAGGAAACCAAAAACTCCACCTTATGCAATATTTCAAGCAGTAGAAGCCGACACAGTTATTACATTATACGAAAGTGGAAAAGCTATGTTTCAAGGTATAAGTGCTGATGTTGATGCTAATTTATGGAAAGATATGGAAAAACACTTAAATAATATAGATATAGATTTTAATGAAAAAGAAAAAGAAAAAACAGATAAAACTTATTACTACTTAAATGCTATAGGTAGTGATGAAGTTGGAACAGGCGATTACTTTTTACCTATTGTTGTTTGCGCAACATATGTAAAAAAAAGTGATATATCATTTTTAGAAAAACTAAAAGTCCATGATTCAAAGAAAATGACTGATGACAAAATCAGAAGATGCGCGCCTATAATTATGAATAAAATACCATACGAATATATGATAATGACTAATAAGGAATATAATTTATCTCATGTAAATGATAATATGAACAAAATTAAAGCAATATTACATAATAAAGTATTATATAAAATGTCTAACAAAGGATTTAACTACGACAAAATAATAGTAGATCAATTTGCTTATCCTAGAAGTTATTTTGGATATATAAAAGACGAAAAAGATAAAGTAACAAAGATTACTTTTATGACTAAAGCAGAAGATAAAAACTTAAGTGTGGCTTGTGCTTCAGTAATAAGTCGCTACATATTTTTAACAGAAATGGATAAGCAAAATAAAAAATATAACATTGTTTTCCCTAAGGGAGCTGGAACAAAAGTAGATGAAGTTGGAAGGGAACTTGTAAAAAAATATGGTAGTAACATTTTAAATGATATTAGTAAAATTTCTTTTAAAAATACAAAAAAAATATTAGAAAGGATGTAAAAATATTATGAGGTATTTATCTATCGATGATTATGCTGATTTAAATGAAATTTTAGATGAATATACAACAACATTTCTTGAAGGAACATTTTATAATAATAATCTCGAATTTTTTTTAAATAAAATATATGAGGTTGGATATGCTAAATTTAAATATTTGGACGTTGAGCTTACAAAGGAAGATAGCGTTCCATATACTTATGGTTTGAACTTAATAACTGATTATTTAGAAAGAATTAGCCCTGAATATAAAGAAGATTTTTTAAAAAAATTAAATGATGGAACAGTCAATACAACATTTCATGATAATATGCCAGATGCTATAGCGCATTCTAGTTTTCAATTGTCTCAAATGAAGGAAAAAGATGATTCATCAGAGACATACTCAAATCCTTATTATACAAGTATAAATGTTGGTAATTATAAGACTAATTACAAATATTTTCTGGTTTTGTTGCATGAATACATGCATAGTATTTTTTACACCCCATCTATAGAGTCTCGTCCCACTATGACAAGAGAAGATTTGTGCGAATTTTTTTCAATATATTTTGAATTTGATTTTATAAATTATTTAAAAAATAATGGTATTATTTCACATGACTTTTCAAGCCATATTGCGAAAAGATATAATGATGTCTTAAACTTTGTATATGGAAATTTTCCTTACCAAACTATACTTTTTTATTATAAGCAAAAATATGAAGTAATTGATGATGTTGTATTAGAAAAGATCTTACAAGAAACACCAATTAGTAAAAAAAATTTGGATTATATATTTAATAATACAATGCCACAAGTAGAAGACTTAGTAGATTACCAATTTTTCTTAGGTATTCCATTAGCATATTATTTTAGTAGCAAAAATGATATAGAAATTTCTAAAACATTATTAAAATTAGCAAATGAGGTGAATACTTTGACTGTTGAAAATGTTATTCATAAACTTGGTTCAAGTATATCTGAACTTGAATCAATCAGTTTTCATAAAATTATGTCAGATATGCAAAATGAAGCAATAGAAAAAGATAATTTAAAAACAAGTAATTTATAATTTGCTCCCGCAGTATTTTTATTATACTTAACCTTCACATGTATTCGATGTGAAATTATGCAAAGATATAAAACATATATAGATTGTTATACTATGTATAAATTAATTTTCCTTTGCTTTTTTAGTGATTTCATAAATAATATTTAATGCTTCAATAGGTGTCATTTCTAAAGGATTTAAAGTTTTTATATACTCTTTTAGTTCATCTTTTTTAGTTTCTTCCAAATTAAGAGTCAATTGTTCGTTTTTAATAGAAGTTGTATCAGATTCTAATTCCTTTAATATTTTATATGCACTTTCTATAACATCTTTAGGTAATAAAGCAAGTTTTGCAACATTTATACCATAACTTTTATCAACTGCGCCTTCCATTATTTTATGCAAAAATACAACGTCACCGTCTTCCTCGTAAACTTCTACATGAACATTTTTAACAGCTTCATATTCGCTATACATGCTCGTTAATTCATGATAATGGGTTGAAAATAAAGTTTTACATTTAATATGTTTAATAATATATTCAATTATTGCACCAGCTAAACTCATACCATCATAAGTACTAGTTCCCCTACCTAATTCATCAAAAATAATTAATGACTTTTCAGTAGCATTTTTTAGTGCGTTCGCGCTTTCTTTCATTTCTACCATAAATGTACTTTCCCCACCTACTAAATCATCACTCGCGCCTATTCTAGTGAATATTTTATCAAAAATAGGTAGTGTAGCCTCTTTAGCAGGAACAAAAGATCCCATCTGGGCTAATATAACAATAGTTGCAAGACTTCTCATATAAGTACTCTTACCACTCATATTAGGCCCAGTAATTATAAGAACATTGGTATTTTCATCCATCACAAAATCATTTTTAACATATTCTTCTTTGATAACTTTTTCAACTACAGGATGTCTACCATCTATTATTCTTAACGTATTACCATCTGTTAATGTAGGTCTAACATAGCCATTTTCTTCACAAACAGTGCTTAAAGACTGAATGACATCTAAATAAGCTAGTTCCTTACTAACAATTTGTAAATCTTTTATATATTCTTTAATTTTTTCTTTAATTTCTAAGAATAACTCATACTCTAACTTATTGATTTTATCTTCGGCATTAAGAATTAAATCTTCCTTTTCTTTTAAAAGTGGAGTTATATATCTTTCGCTATTAGAAATAGTCTGTTTTCTAACATAGCCAAACTCTTCTTTGATATCTTTAACACTACCTTTACTTACTTCAATATAATAACCAAAAACCTTATTATAGCCAACTTTTAACGTTTTAATACCTGTTCTTTCTCTCTCTTCATTTTCAAACTTATTAATAAAATCTTTGCCATTTTTTCTAATATTTCTAAGTTCATCAAGTTCTTCATTATAACCAATTTTAATTACTCCGCCCTCTTTAATAGTTAAAGGTGCGTCAGGATTAATAGACTTTTCAAGTAATTCTTCTAATTCGCCAAACTCTTTTAATTCCTTTAATTTTAAATTAGTTAATACTTTATTAATTAACGGTATTACTCTTATGCTATTTTTAAGTTGCAATAAGTCTCTACCATTTAAATTAGAACAAACAACTTTACCTGTAAGTCTCTCTAAATCATATATTTCAAATAAATATTCTTGTAGTTCACTTTTAAGTAAAAACTCTTGATTAAACAGTTGAATCAACTCTTGTCTATTTATTATTTCCTCTTTATCAATAAGAGGCATCAAAATATATTCTTTTAATAAACGACTCCCCATAGCTGTCTTTGTTTTATCTAAAAGCCATAATAAACTATATGTCCTGTCTTTAGTTCTAAGAGTTTCAACTAATTCTAAGTTTTTAACACATTCTTTATCTAATTGCAAATAATTTGAATTATTTATATATAAAACACTATTAAAATGTGTCAAATTAGTTTGCAAACTATTAGTAATATATGTAAGTAATCTTCTCGTTGTATCTTTTAATTTTTCATCTTCTAATTTGCTTAAAATATTACTATATTTATTTTCATCAACATCATCATAAATACTTATAAAAATATTATAATTATTTTTTAATTTATGTATTAATTCAATATCAAAAGCACTATTAACAACTAGTTCTTTTACATTTAAATTAACTAGTTCACTAATTAATTTATTTTCGTTTTTTGGAATAAAAGTCGCACACACTTTACCACTTAGTAAGTCTGCATATGAAAGAGCATAGATATGTCTATAGTCACTTAGATAAGCTATATAGTTATAATCTTTTTCACTTAAACTTTCAGAATTAGTAAGGGTTCCTTTACTAACAATTTGAGTTACTTCACGTTTTACTATTCCCTTAGCGGTTTTAGGGTCTTCAACTTGTTCAGCTATAGCAACTTTATACCCCTTATCGATTAACTTTTCCAAATACACATTAACTGCATGATGTGGAACGCCACACATAGGAACTCTCTCTTTAAGTCCAGCATTTTTACCTGTTAATGTTAATTCTAATTCATGAGAAGCAGTAATAGCGTCTTCAAAAAATAATTCATAAAAGTCGCCTAATCTATAGAACAACAAAATATCAGGATATTTATCCTTAGTTTTCATATATTCTCTCATCATAGGACTAAGTTCGTTAATGTTTACTTCTTCTCTTTTCATAATTACCTCTTATAATTCACTACTATCTAAAATAATTGTAACTGGTCCATCATTATATATTTCTACTTTCATATCAGCACCAAAAACACCAGTTTCAACTTTAATATTCTTTTCTTTTAATTTTTCATTCATATATTGATAAAGTTTTTGTGCATCACTAGGATTTAATGCTTTAACAAAACTAGGTCTTCTACCTTTAGAAGCGTCAGCATATAAAGTAAATTGACTGATGTTTAATATTTCACCATTTATATCTATCAAACTCTTATTCATTAATCCGTTTTCATCTTCAAATATTCTTAAATTAATAATTTTCTCAATCATTTTATCTACAATATGTTCATCATCACCTTGTGTAAAACCAACCAAAACAACTAATCCTTCTTTTATCTGACCATTAATTTTATCTGAAATGGTTACCTTACTATATTTACTTCTCTGCAGTACTGCTTTCATTTTGTAATACCTCTTTCTATTTTATTTATAAACTTTAAACTATGCAAATTCGTCATGAATAGATTTAACATATCAATATCTTTAACTTTACAAATTAATTCGTAAAAGTCTCCATCTTTAGTACTCTTTTTATAATTAATACTTACAATATTTACATCTACTTTTGTAGCTGAAGTAATGATATCAACAAGTTTATCATTACTTCCGTCAATATATAAATATAAAGATGTGACAAATTTTTCTGTTTGATTATCATTCCAACTTGCTTTTACTATTCTTTCGCTATTTAAATCTATATTTGGGCAATCAAATTTGTGTATGCTTATACCATGTCCTCTTGTAATAAATCCTACTATTTTCTCACCGTAAACAGGCATACAACAAGATGCAATATTTGTTAACAAATCATCATAACCTGCGATTAGTACGTTCCCTTTACTTTTGGTTTTATTAGAATTATTCAAAAGTTTATCTATTTCACTACTATCTTTTGGTTCATACAACTGAACTAATTTATTAACTATAATATTAGGACTATATTTTAAAGATGAAACACCCATATATAGTTCTTCTTCATTTTCTACTTTTAATGATTTAATGCATTCATTAATAAATTCACTTTTTAATAAATCACTAGGAGAATATTTTCTCTTTTTAATTTCGTTTAATAATAGTTCCTTGCCCGTTTCAATCAATCTTTCTTTATCTTGTTTGTAAAAATATGATTTTATTCTACTTTTTGCTTGATCAGTTTTAACAAAATTTAGCCATGATTTACTTGGACCAGTTCCTGCTTGAGTCTTTAATTCAACAATGTCGCTATCTCTAAGTTTGTAATCAAGTTTTTTTATTTTTCCGTTAACAATCGCGCTTACACATGTATTCCCTACTTCTGAATGTATTTTATAAGCAAAATCTATAGGTGTAGAACCTACTGGAAGTTCTATAATATCACCTTTTGGTGTAAAAACGTATATTTCTTCTTTATTTAAGTTTGTATCAAGATTATTAAAGAAATCAATATTTCCTTCAATATCATTTAATTCAATTAAAGTTCTAAATGCTTCTAATTTATTTTCAACTTCACCTTTTCTAGAACCATCAGTTTTTTCTTTATAAGACCAATGTGAAGCAACTCCATGTTCAGCAATTTCATCCATTTCATGCGTTCTAACCTGAACTTCATACATTTTACCATTAACCCCAAAGACAGTTGTATGCAGACTTTGATACATATTATTCTTTGGATTGGCAATATAATCTTTAAATCTTTTAGGTATGGGCTTATATTTCGAATGAATTAAACCAATTACTAAATAACAATCTTCAGTTTTTTCAACCAGAATTCTTAATCCTAATAAATCAAATATTTCAGTCCATTTTTTACCTGAAGCCAATTTATTATAAATTCCTCTTACACTTTTAACACGTGATAAAATTTCAAATTTAATGTCGTGGTCATTTAATAATTCAATAATTTCTTCTTTCATTTCTTTTAATGAGTTTTCAAGTTCGCTTTTATCCGCATTAATTTTTTCTAATACTTCTTGATATTCTTCTGGTTTAGAGAATCTAAGACATAAATCTTCTAGTTCACTTTTCATTGTTTTAATACCAAGTCTGTGCGCGATTGGGATAAAAACATTAGTAGTTTCCTCAATTATTTCTTGCTTGTGTTCTTCATCATGAACATAAACCGTTCTTAAATTATCAAGTCTATCTGCTAACTTTATAAATAATGCTTTAGGGTTTTCAGATAAACCAACAACAATCCTTCTATATTTTTCAGTATCGTTATCGCGTTTAAATGTTTTCTTCAAATGACTTAGTTTTGTAATAGAAGCTAAAATTGTTGCGGTTTCTTCACCAAATAATGCCAAAACATCATCTTTAGCAATTTTTTCTAAAGTTATTGCTTCGTGAATGAGAGCGCTTCCGATAGTAATATAATCCATTTTAAGTTCGGCTAACATGTAAGCAATTCTAATGCTATGATTTATATAATCTTCACCAGTAATTCTAGTTAAACCATTATACACTTCTTTTGCTTTTTCATAATACCTATCTATTATATTTAATTGTTCATCATTAATATAGGTCTTTAATAGATTTTTTAAATCTTCGTATGTATAATCTTTTTGCACGAGTATTATCTCCTTTTTTAGGAATTAATTCCTTTAATAATTTTTTCTTCAGGACCATCATCATAATCATCTTTTGGCTTCATACTATCCCTTTTTTCAAGTTTTATCCATACATAAGGTGCGACTAATATAGAACTAAATGTACCTACAATTAAACCAACTAAAATTGCAATATTAAACTCCTTTATCTCGCTAGCCCCCATTATGAGCAAGACAACAACCGAAGTTAAAGTCGTCATAGTTGTTAAAACACTTCTTGTAATTGCTTTAGATAGACAATCATTAACAATGTCCTCATTATTTAATTTATTTTCTTTTTTATTTTTTGATTCTCTTATTAAATCAAAAATTACTATAGTATCATTTATTGAATAACCTAATATTGTAAGAAGTGACGCAATAAATATAAAATTAATTTCTATTCCAAATATTATAAATGTAAAAATGACCGCTGAAATATCAATTAGTAATGCAATTAAACTTGCTAATCCGTAGTTAAACTTAAATCTAATGCTTACATAAATAAGTATACAAAATGTAGCAATTATAACTGATTTAACCGCATTTTCTGTCAAATCTTTTTTAACAACATTTGATATTACAGAAATATCACTATTTATATTTGATTCATCAAATGAGTCTTTTAAACTATTTATTTCATTCTCATCTAATACTTCTTTTATTCTAAACTCAACTTGTTTTTCATCAACATTTGAGTAATCAATCAAATCATATTCGCCTAAAATATTTTTTATTACAGTATTTTCGATATCATCTTCACTTTTCAAAATAAAACTTGTTCCACCAGTAAAATCAATTCCAAAATTAATATTTTGAGTAAAGGCAAATATTATTCCTATAATAACAAATATCAAATATAAAGCAATGAATTTTATAGTATGCTTCATAAAATTAATCTTTTTGCTTGGCTTAACGTTACCAATAAATAATTTTGTATTTAAGTTTAAAAATCCTTTTAAAGCTAGTCTATTTATAACTATCATCGTAATAACTGTTACAACTATAGTTAATATTAACATTGATCCAAAACCTTTAACTGAGCTCTCACCAAATATAAATAATATAACAGCAACAATTAAAGTTGTCACATTAGCATCTATTAAAGAAACTAAACTTCTTTTATTTGCATCATTAAATGCAATGTCAAGTTTTTTACCACTATTAAGTTCATCTTTAATTTTTTCTAAAGTTACAATAGAACTGTCAACTGCCATACCAATACCTAAAATTAAGGCAGCAATACCAGTTAAAGTCAAAACGCCATCAATCGCGTTAAAAAGTGCTAACACAATTAATGAATAGAAAACAAGACATATAGAACTTATTAAACCAGATAATCTATAGAAAACTGTCATAATAATTGTAATAATTACAAGTGTAATAACGCCAGAAATAGCAGCGATATTTAAAGTATTCGTTCCAAAAGAAGCATCAACTGTTTTAGTACTTACTTCTTCCAATTTTGTTGGCAAACTCCCCGAATTAATTAAATCTACAAGTTCTTCTGCCTCTTGAACGCTAAAATTGCCTTCAATAACTACGTTACTACTAAAAGCTTCTCGTACAGAAGCGCTAGATATACAAGCGGCATTATTAGTTCCACATTCTTCTTTCATTGCCTCATAACTATGTATACTTTCATCATAATCTAACCAAATAACAATTAATTTATCTTCACTTTCACTTACTTTTTTTGTTGTCCTATAAAAAGTATCATTGTCTTTAATTTTAAGGGCAACGACAGGCTTACCTGTTTCATTATAATCTAAACTAGCCCCAGGAGAATCTAAAACATCAGAATTCATTAAAAGTTCATCGCTTGAATTTCTAAATGTTAAAACTGCAGGAGTACTTAATCTTTCTCTAGCTTCATCTTCATCAGTAACACCTGGCAACTTAACACGTATTTTATCACCTTCAACGCTTATCTCTGGTTCACTTACACCTAAAGTATCAATCCTATTATTTATAGATTTATAAGTAGAAGATAGCATATCACTAGTCAAATCTTCTGTTTCATCTAAAGGACTTACTTTATATAATACCTCAAAACCACCTTTTAAGTCCAAACCAAAATTAATATTATTTAATACAGGTTTTACACATAATATAGTTATAATAATTAAAGAAAAAACGAGTAAAATGCTAAATGTTCTTTTATTTTTCATACTTTTCACCTATAATAAACTTTCCCCATCATTTAATAATTCTCTATTACTATTTTTAAATAATTTAATCATGTAATCTTCTATTTTATATTTTTCTAAATGCATAATATCACTGACCATATCAAAAAGAGACAAATCCTTTGAATTAGCCCAGTCGTTTTTAGAAAGATAATTCCAAATATCTTCTTCTTTAATATAGCTTAAACCCAACTTACATAGTTCTATTTTTTTTGAATATAAAGCGGGTTTTATTCTACTATAAAGTTCATTTAATGATTTAAATTCGTTTTCCATTCTGTAACACCAATAATATTTTACCACTTAAACAGTTTAAAAAAAAGTATAAAAACAAAATGAGAGAAGATATTCTCCCACATTTATATAAACGCCCAACGACGTACATTAATATTTTATGAAAAAAGCCATAAAACTTTACAAATATTTAATATAATGTAACCTATAACTTACTTTATAACTTTTGATAGCACAAAAGAAATCAAACTAGGCATTAAAAACTCTATAGTTCTTACTAAAACAAAAGCATAAAATGGTGCAGAATTATCAGATTTATTATATGACATATAATCATATAGAATCATTATGATATACACTATAAAAAGTATTACTGACAAAATAGAAAATATTTTAGAAAGTTTAGCTTTCATATTATCACCAATAAAATTATACAAAATAATGCGTATTTTTACAACAAATACTATAATTTTTTATCCCATTAACTACTTATGGTGGACACGTATTTATTTTAAGCCTACTTTTATGAAACTTAAAAATGATACTACCATCTATATCTGTTCTAAAAATATTAGTCTTATCTAACGCTTTTAATACAGTATTACTAGGGTGATTATACCTATTATCTTTTCCAACACTTATTATTCCATATTTAGGTTTAGTTTCATCTATAAAATCTTCACTAGTACTAGTCTTACTACCATGGTGTCCAACCTTTAAAATGTCTATGTCTTCTAAATTATATTTTTCTATTAAATCTCTTTCTACCCATACACTTGCATCTCCCATCAATAATAATTTATAGTTATTTATCTCACTAAATAAAATTATAGAGTTATCATTTTCATTATCATAAAGTTTATTATTTAGTGAATAAAGTTTAATATCTTCAACAACTAACTCTTTAATGTTTTGATAATATGGTATACTCTTTTCATTTAAAACGTTGATTAACTCTAATTCTAAATCATTATACTCTCCACTATTAAATATAACTTTTTCCACATCAAAATTATTAACTAAACAAATACTTTCACCCATATGATCAGTATCTCCATGTGTCAAAATCAGATAGTTTATTCGTTTTATTCCAATACTTTTATAAAAAGAAATTAATACATCCTTACACAAAGAAAAGTCATTATTTCTTATAGCCCACTTTTCTTTTTCAAAATTAATCTTGCCACCAGTATCAATAACTATACTTTTTTTACTTTCAGTTAATATTAATGTAGAATCTCCTTGACCGACATCTAAGAAATAGATATACGTATTTTTGTCAAAATAATTATATAGTTTTAAATATAATATAATTAAAAGATGAATAAATAAAAGACTTTTTTTCTTATATTTTATAAAGACAAATAAACAAAAATAATATATAAAAACTAAGTAAATGTTTATATCACGAAAAATAATTGTAATACTAAAGGTTTTAAAAAATTGAGATGCATCTTCCATAATATTTGTTACTATATTTAAAGCATCTAAAAAAAACGGAAAAATAAATGTAAGAATTGTTAAAGGGAAAACAATATATGTTACGTAAGGAACGAAAAATATATTATTAATAATACTGAATACATTAACTTCATTATTTAAATTAACAACTAACGGAAAACTACTTATAAATGATAAAATGCTGATAAGAAATAAAACAAAAAGTTTATTTTTATTATTAAAATATTTGTTACATAGAATAAGAAAAAACGTAATGATATAAGATAATTGAAACCCAACATTATATACATCACTAGGCCTTATTAAAAGTAAAATAAATAAAGATATAATTAATACATTTTCCGTTTTTAAACCAAATCTAAAATATTTATTGATACCTATTAAAAAAAACAATAAAGTTGCCCTTAAGATTGATGGTGAAGAACCAGTAATAAATGAAAAAATCAATAACATTATAAATACAATAAATATTCTAAATAGTTCTTTTATTTTAAAGACTTTTAATAAATTGATTATTATAAGTGCAAAAATACTTACATGTAAACCTGATAAAGCAAACAAATGGGTAATTCCATTTTGCAAATAACTTTGATTAATATTTGAATCAATATAGTTAGTTTTTCCTAAAATAAATGCATAAATATATGTCGGATTAGAAAAATCTAAAGCGCGTTTATACGCCATATTTTTAATTTTATAAAGAATGTTATCACTTTGTTTTAAAATATTTATTTTATCAATTTCAATAATGTTAAATACATTATCACGCATTAAGTATGTCTTATAATCAAATCCATTTGGAATAGAACTAGATGAAGCCTCTTTTACTTCACCACTTATTTCTAATAAAGTTCCAAACAAAATATTTTTCATTAAATATTGTTGTTCTTCATAACTATTTATGTAATATGTTGCGATAACTTTAACTTTATCAATCGTACCTTCTAATCTCAAGTAATCTCCATCAATTTTATAATTAGTGACAAAAAAATTATAACTTTTATCACTTACTAATTTGACAAGATCATAGTTACTTACTCTATAAACTGAAAATATAATAGAAAACAAAAGCAACAAATAAAAAAAGAAATCACACTTTAATAAAGTCTTTAATTTTTTCAAAAGTAGATTCACCTATACCACTAACATTTTTTATTTCTTCAATATTTTTAAAGCCACCATTTGTATCTCTATATTCAATAATTGCTTTAGCCTTAGTTTCACCAATTCCACTTAAAGTCATTAATTGTTCAAGCGATGCGGTATTTAAATTAACTATTGACTCGTTTGTAGAAGTTTCTTCTTCAGTTATTACGTCTTCAACTGAATAATTATGTTCAAAACTAACACTTGTTTCTACATCTACGTTTTTAGGTATAATAACGACACTTTCATCAACTAACTTTTTACTTAAATTAACATTATCTGTTATTGCATCATCAGTAAATCCACCAGCTAAATATATTGCATCAATTACTCTTGCACCACCATCCATTTCATAGACACCCGGGTTAACAATACCGCCCTTAATATCAATAAAAATAGTATCTGCCTTCATTTCTTTTTCTGCTTCTGCTGGAACATCACTGACTAAATTGTTTTCATAAGTTAACACATCATTTTCTTCAACTAAAAATAAATTAGTCGTGAAAGTTAAAAGTAAAACTAATAAGATCAGAAAAAATATAATAACGTACTTATATTTAATAAAATACATTTTTACCTCTTGTATATCCATAAGACCTCCTTCCCAAAATAAAAAACAAGTCAAACTTGTCTTCTACTTATATTATTATTTAATAAGAAATAAAACTCTTTTATATTTTAGATAATTCTAATTTCCTTTTTGTAATTTTGTTCTCAATAGCAATTCTTTCAACTATAAAAATCGCAAAAATTAAGTTTGAAGTAAAGCTACCACCATAACTTAAGAATGGCACAGGCACTCCTGTAAGTGGTATAAGCGCTAAAATACCACAAAAATTAACAATTAAATGTAGTAATATGTATACTGCAACACCATAACAAATAATTGAATTTCTTAACTGATAAGAAGTTTTTGAAATCAGAATAATTCTATAAAGAATAAATATATAACCTAATATCATTGCTACACCAAATATTACGCCTAATTCTTCAACAGCAATAGGAAATATAAAATCTGTATGAGCTTCAGGTAAGTACAAATACTTTTGTGTTGAATTACCCAAACCTTTTCCAAATAATCCTCCACCATTTATAGCAATGAAACCATTACATACTTGATATCCCGTTTTTTCTACATATCTAGTACAAGGTTCTTTAAAATTAAGTCTACTTTGCTGTTCTTCAGTTAAAAAACTAGTACCCGTCACTAAAAAGACAATAGCTGCGACTATGACTCCACCAGCAAGTATTTTTAAACCCTTAGCAACCAAATTATTTTTTAAAGGTATACTTAAAAAGGTAAAAAATACTATACCTGCTATAATAAGTGCCGTTCCTAAATCCGGTTGTGCAGCAGTCAAACCAAATATTAAAATACCTACAGATATTGGAATTAAAAAACCATATTTTTTATCTTTACGTCGTTCATAACTTCCAAAAAAAACTCCCATATAAATAATTAATATAGTTTTGGCAAATTCACTTGGTTGTATTGAAAAAAAACCTAAATCTATCCAACTTTTAACATTATTAACAACTGAGCCATATAATAATAAAAATATAAGCGAGCATATTATAACAAATAGTCCTATGGGTACTAATGTTTTGTATGCTTTAGTTGGTATTTTTAATATAAAGATAAAACCAATTAAATAACTAACTACTACAAAAATTGTTTGTCGTATGAAAAAATAATATGGACTTTCACCATTTCTTAAAACTGCAGAAACACTTGAAGCAGACAACACTAAAAGTATTCCTATTGCAGAATACAACATACACATAAAAAGCAAGGGCTTATCTATCTTACTAAAAATACTTTTACCTTTCATATCATCACAATACTATTTTATCATAATTGTATTATTAATGCATACTTTTTTATAATTTGGGTTATTTTATTGTCAAAAGTCACCCCATTTGCGTACATTATTATAGGTAGTAAAAGGAGGTTAGTTATGTATTATTATGGATATAGTGGTGGATATGGAAACACTAACCCATGTTGTTATTATCCATCATATGGATATGGAAATGGTTGCGGATACGGTTATGGTGCAGCAATAATACTAGTATTATTTATTCTTTTGGTAGTGGTATTTGGAGCCGGATTCATAAATTGCAATAATTAAAAAGGAAGTTAGAGCTTCCTTTTTAGTTTTAGTATTAATTCATCATTTATATCTTGAATTGTTCTTATTTTGCCATCCCTAACACATTCAATTTTATCAAACCCATATAGTTCCACTAATTCCAAATAAGCTCTTTCAGCTGCGATTAAATGTTCTTTACTCTTTTCAAGTTCATCTAATGCTTCACTACGCGTGGACTTTAACACTAGACTATATTCATAAGGCATATGCAAAAATATAGTTATATCTGGTTTTGGGAGATTTAGTAACCCATACTCTAAATCTTCTAACCATTTATACATTCTTTTTCTTTCAGTTTTATCAGTAATTTGTCCACCTTGATGTGCCATATTGGAAACTACATACCTATCTAAAAAAACATTGATGTCTTGTTTTAAATAAGAATTAATTTTATCAATATTATATAATCTATCCGCAGCAAAATACAATGATGCAACTTTTGCTGGAACGTTTGTAGCACCTTCAGGAAAAATGCACGGACCAATCGCAGGTTTTCCTAAATATGAACCACCTATTATTTTACCAGTTGGGCTTTCATAATTAGGAAATCCAAAATATACTGACTTTATATTATCATCATTTAATCTTTCAATTATTTTTTTTGTTTGTGTTTCTTTACCAGAACAATCAGTTCCTTCAATTAATATTAGTTTTGCCATT
>CALVOQ010000020.1 GCA_944350335.1 uncultured Bacilli bacterium | reverse complement strand
GATACTATTATATAGAAACAAAAGATTTAAAAGAAATATTGGAAAATTATAATATAGAATATTGATTATAATAAATATATATGCTTTTCCTATATAAGGGCTTGCTGTTTTTTCATTTTAAATATATAATGTAATTGGTGATACATGTGAAACTTAATAGGAGTTTACTTAGAGAAAAAATAATGACAATTTTATATCAAATATACTTATATAGAAAAGATAATATTCCATATGAAATAGAAAATATAATTAAAGAAAACATTGAAATAGAAAATAAATTCGTAAGTGATATAGTACATGGAGTTTTAGAAAAAGAAAAAGAACTTGACAAAATGATTGATAAATATATGATAGGTTGGACAACTAGTAGATTAGGTAATATTGATCAATCGATATTTAGAATGAGTGTTTACGAATTATTATATTATGAAACTCCAAACATCGTATGTATAAATGAAGGAATTGAATTATCAAAAAAATATAGTGATGAAAAAGTCACTGGTCTTTTAAATGGAGTTTTAGATAAAATATATGATTTAGAGGTAAAAGATGAATGATAAAGTACTAAGTGTAACTGATATCAATAGATATATAAAAGATTTATTTACGGTTGATAGTTTTTTAAATAATGTAACAGTAAAAGGTGAAATAAGTAATTTAAAAATACATGGTAGAGGACATTTGTACTTTAGTTTAAAAGATGAAAATAGCAAAATAAATTGTGTAATGTTTAATTATGCTCCAAAAGTTAATTTTGAGCTTAACGATGGAATGAGCGTTCAAGTAAAAGGAAGAATAAATGTCTACGAAGCAAGTGGAAGTTACCAAATATACGTTAATGATATGGTAAATGATGGAATAGGCAATCTCTATCAATTATATGAAGAATTAAAGAAAAAATTAAGTAGTGAAGGTCTTTTTAATGAAGAACATAAAAAGAAATTACCACGGATACCAAAAAAAATCGGGGTCATAACTGCACCTACAGGTGCTGCTGTAAAAGATATAATTAGTACAATTAACAAACGATATCCATTATGTGAAATAATTATATTTCCTACACTTGTACAAGGTGATGGTGCAAAAGAAAATATAGTTAAAATGATAGAAAAAGCAAACGAAACAGGTGTAGATGTAATAATATTAGGACGTGGCGGTGGCTCAATAGAAGATTTATGGGCGTTTAATGAAGAAATTGTAGCAAGAAGTATATTTGATAGCAAAATACCAATCGTAAGCGCGGTTGGACACGAAATTGATTTTACAATAAGTGATTTTGTTGCAGATTTAAGAGCCCCAACACCTACAGGTGCGGCACTCTTGGTAGTTCCGGACCAATTTGAAATAATGAGATATTTAAACGAATACGAAGGAAGACTAAATAGTGTATTAAATACAAAAATAAAAAGATATACTGAAAAATTAAACATATATAAAAACAGTTTTATTTTAAAAAATATATCTAGTATATATGCACCAAAAGAACAAAAACTAGATATAATTATTGATAAACTAAATAGCATTCTTAACAATAAAATAATTGCTAAAACAAATGAACTTAATCAATTAAGTACTAAAATTAAAAGTTTAAAAATAACAAATCAAATAAATTATTACAAAGATAAAATCACATCTTTTGATAGTAGATTAAAAAATGCATTAATTAATACAATAAAATTTAAAACAAATGAGTTAAATAATATAAATATAAAATTGGAACTATCAAACCCACAAAATATATTAAAAAAAGGTTATTCAATAACAAAATGTGGAAGTAGAATCATTAAAAGTATAAAAGAAATAAAAGAAAAAGATACAATATCAATAACATTAAATGATGGTATAATAGAAAGTGAAGTTAAAGGAGTGAAATAAATGGAAAATGAAACATTTGAAAGCGCATTATTAAAATTAGAAAACATAATTAGAGAACTAGAAAGTGGGGAAATTGATCTAGAAAAAAGTTTAAATAAGTATAAAGAAGCTACTGAATTAGTTAATTTCTGTAGTGATAAGCTTAAAAATGCACAAGAAACAGTAAATAAAATATTAAAAGAAGATGGATCACTAGATAACTTTGAAACAAATGAATAAATGGTAAAAATTGCTAATACTAATATTTCCAAAGTATTAGTTTTTTTATTGTAAATATTAATAGTGAGGTGTTAAAAAATGAAAAAGTATATCTTAACATTATTAATTTCATTTATAATGCCTTTAGAATTATTTGCATATTCTGAATATATAATTCCTGGAGGAGAAAATATAGGAATTACAATAAATTCTAAAGGTTTGACCGTGGTAGGATTTTATAAAGTAAATGATAAATTCATTGGAAAAGAAACATTAAAAGTAGGAGATATAATAACGAAAATAAATGGAATAGATGTAGAATCAATAAACGAAATGAGTGATTTAATCGCTAATGAACTAGAAAATGGTAAAGTAAGTGTAACAATAGAAAGAAATAACAAAGAAATTGAAACTGACTTAAACGTAATTAAAGAGAACAATATATATAAGACAGGACTTTATATAAAAGAAAAAATCAACGGAGTAGGTACACTTACATATATAGATCCTGTAACTAAAATATATGGTGCATTAGGGCACGAAATCACAATGAATGAGACAAACAGAATAGTTGAAGTGAGAAATGGTAATATATTTGCAAGTTACGTAAACAGTATAGACAGAAGTGCTGATGGAACAGTGGGAAGCAAAAATGCAACTATTGATTTTAAAAGCACTTTAGGAACCATCAAAGAAAATACAAAAAAAGGAATATTTGGTAATTACCAAGTAGATTTACCTAACACTGAAACTGTTAAAGTAGCAAGATTTAATGAAATTAATCTTGGAAAAGCTTATATCTATACTACAGTAGATGGTGAAAACAAAGAAAAGTTTGAAATTGAGATACTAAAAACAGACGAGAAAAGTATTGCTACGTCAAAAGCAATAAGTTTTAAGATAACAGACACCAAACTATTAGAAGAAACGGGCGGAGTAGTGCAAGGTATGAGTGGAAGCCCAATAATGCAAGATGATAAAATAATTGGTGCAGTAACGCATGTTGTAGTAGATGATGTAACAAAAGGTTATGCTATATTTATTAGAACGATGTTAGAAGAGGGAGAAAATTAATTCTCCTTTTAAATTGTAAACTAAATGTATAGTAAGTAAAAAAAGTAATAAAATATGGTATAATATACGAGCAAAGGAGTTATATTATGAA
Organism: uncultured Bacilli bacterium; assembly: GCA_944350335.1. Classification (GTDB taxonomy): domain Bacteria; phylum Bacillota_I; class Bacilli_A; order RF39; family UBA660; genus CALVVN01. The sequence goes on along the minus strand of CALVOQ010000020.1, from coordinate 13,499 downwards.
CGAATATAAAATACCTAATCATGTAGGTATTATAATGGATGGTAATGGTCGTTGGGCGACTAAAAGAGGTTTAAAAAGAAGTGCAGGTCATAGTGCGGGATATAAAACTTTAAAAAAACTAGCAGTTCACATATTGAATAAAGGAGTAAAATATCTCTCAGTTTATGCTTTTTCAACTGAAAACTTTAAAAGAGATGCTGAAGAAGTTAATTATCTAATGAACTTATTTGTAAGTAAGTTTAAAGAAGAAAAAGACTTTTTCATGAAAAAGAACATTAAGGTTGTTTTTTCTGGATTAAAAGAACCACTTAGAAGCGATGTATGGGAAAGTATGCAAGAAATAAGTAAAATGACTAAAAATAACACTGGTGGAACATTTAATATTTTATTAAATTACGGAGGACAAAGCGAAATAGTTGAAGCAGCTAAAAAAATAGTGAAAGACGTTATAGACAAAAAATTAAATATAAACGAATTAAACACTGAGAACTTTAATAAATACTTATTTCAAGACCTACCCCCAATAGATTTTATGATTAGAACTAGTGGAGAAGTAAGAATTAGTAATTTTATGCTTTATCAAGTTGCCTATGCTGAAATGTATTTTCCAAAAGTATATTTTCCAGATTTTAATGAAAAAGAATTTGATATTGCATTAGATGTATATAATAAGAGAGATAGAAGATTTGGCGCAATAAAAAAGTAGTATATTATTATACTATTTTTATTATATAAACTAAATAAAGAACAACATAATTATACTAGAAAGCATACCCAATATTAATAGAAGTACAAAACTCCATGAAAATATTCTTAATAATGTCTTTTTTGTCTTTTTTTTCATAAAATCACCAATATAATTATAATATATTTTGCATAGATTTTAAATACTTAAATATAATTAAGTATGAAAAAAATAATAAATAAAAAATTTAATTTACCAGTGACAGTAATATTTTTAATAGGAGTAATATTTGGAATACTATTTTTATTTTTTATAAGTGAGGTGGACAAACTAATAATAAAAACAGAGATAGAAGAATATTTATCATTGGTCAACGATTCAAAAAATGCATTATCATCAATAATTACAAGTTTTAAAAACAATATATTTTATCTAACATTAATATGGGTTTCATCCATAACTATCGTATTTACACCATTAGTATTTTTTATAATATTTTATAAAGGCTTTCTTATAGGATTTTTAATAAGCAGTTTTATAATGATATTTGGAGTTAAAGGTTTCATATATAGTGGGTTATTCATGTTTCCACACGAAATTATAAATATGATTTGTTTAATAGTTTTTGCCATAATAATGTTATCTGTTAGCTTTAAAATAATGAAATCAGTATACAATAACGATAATATTAATTTAAGAATATTTTGCAAAAAAGTATTAATAATATACATTATATTTGTAATAATTGAACTAATTAGTAGTATTTTAGAGATATATTTAAATCATTTTATATTAGGTATTTTTTTCTAAATATGTTATACTTTTTTTAGGTGGTTAAAGTGAAAGTTGTTGTTGGAATTAGTGGTGGAGTTGACAGCGCGGTTGCCGCTTATTTACTTTTAAAAGAAGGATACGATGTAGTGGGCTTATTTATGAAAAACTGGGATAGTAATATTAATAATGATCCCGAAGGAGTTACCGAAGATATTTGTCCCCAAGAACAAGATTACATTGATGCAAAAGAAGCGTGTGATATTTTAGGAATACCTTTATATAGAGTAGATTTCATTAAGGAATATTGGGATAACGTATTTTCATACTTTTTAAAAGAACTTGAAAAAGGTAGAACACCTAATCCGGATGTAATGTGTAATAAATATATTAAATTTGATTTATTTTTAAAAGAAGCAAAAAAATTAGGTGCTGACAAGGTAGCAACTGGACATTATGCGCGAAAAGAGGGAAATAAATTATTAAGAGGTGTAGATTTAAACAAAGATCAAACTTACTTTTTATCACAGGTAAAAGTCGATAATTTTAAAGACGTATTATTTCCAATTGGACACTTAACTAAAGCACAAGTTCGTGAAATAGCTAGAAAAATCGGTTTAAATGTTGCTGAGAAAAAAGATAGTACAGGAATATGTTTCATTGGAGAAAGACATTATCAGCAATTTGTACAAAACTATTTAAAAGGAACAGAAGGCGACATTGTAGATATAAGAACTAATGAAGTTATTGGAAAACATCAAGGCCTAATGAACTATACTATTGGTCAAAGAAGGAATGTTGGTTTAAGTGGTGATAAAGAAAGACATTATGTTTGTGGCAAAAACGTAAAAGATAATATTTTATATGTTGCTTTTGGAGAAGATAGTGAATACTTAATAAGTGATGAAGCCGTAATAGAAGATATGAATTATATAAGCAGTAACAAACCTACATTCGCAACATGTAAGTTTAGATATAGGGGAGAAGATGTACCAATTAGAATTGAGTATATTAGTGATAAAGAAATAATAGTAAAATATAACTCGGCCAAATCTGTTACACCTGGCCAAGCATGTGTGATATATCTTGGAAACGAATGTATAGGCGGAGGAATAATAAAAGAAGTTAGAAAACAAGGAAAGAAACTTTGGTATTTATAAAAAATGTAAATTGACACTTGACATGTAATTGTCAAGTGTTTTATAATGTAAATAGTAAAGAGGTTAGAGATAAATGAAAAAATTAAATGATTTATTACAAGAAGCCGGAATTTCTAAAGTGAAATTAGCTAAATATTTAGGAGTTTCAAGACAAATGGTTTATAATTATTTAGAACTAAATACTATAGAAAGCTGGCCTAGTGAAAAAAGAATATTAATTTGTAAATTATTGGGAATAAGCGAAGAAAAACCTGATGAGGCTTTAGAAAAAATAAAAGTTACAGCTGAATTTATGGAAGATATAGAAACTAGACTAGATGTCGCTAATAGAAATAATGATAATAACGAAGTCTATTTTAATATGAGTAATCTTACAAAAGAAGAACACACTTTAATAAATGATTTAGTATTTTTAATTAAAGAAAAGTTTAGTGACGAAAAAAACAAAGACACTTATTATGAATTTCTATACTTATATCACATATTACAGTCTATTGATAACATTCCAGAAATAAAATATATTTTTGCATATTTAAGCAAAACATTAGGATTTACTGATCCTAATGAATATAAATTTGATGAAAATGCTCAGTTTATATTAGAAAGCATTATATTTACTGCTATGAATCTATATAATAATGGGGGAGCAACAAAAAGTAAGTTAATTGCTTCACATGAAAGGTTTGTACAAGAAATTGAAAGTAAAAAAGAAGAAGCACTAAGCAGAACACAACAAATCAATAGCATAAAATTACAAGCATTAAGAGAACTTGGATATACAGCATTAACTAGCGATAACGCACAAGAAGTATTAAACAAAATAGCTGAAATAGAAACAAGAAAAGTGGTCAATAAATAAGCCACTTTTTTCTATTTTGCAACTTCCGATAATATATATTATGTTAAGTTGTATTTAAAATAAAAAATGATTAATTGCTACTAGCACTACTCCTGCTATTAAACCTAAGTTTATTTGTGTTTTATTGTTGTACTTTATTGCTTCAGGATAAAGTTCATTTATAGAAATTGTTATCATAATTCCTGCAACTATTATTAAAACATAACTTATTGTTAGCAAATTTATATAATTTTTCAAAAACATATATGCTACTATAGCGCCAAGTGGTTCAGCTAAAGCAGAGATAAATGTATAAAGTATCCCCCTCCCCTTTTTACCAGTTGAATAGTAGAGGGGAACAGCTATACTTATTCCTTCTGATTGAAGTTATCAGGCATCACGCTTATTATAAATAAAATTTAACTCTTTAAAGTTAAAATAAATATCAATATTTCCATCTTCGTGTATGGAAATATTTTTAATTAATTTTAATATTAAATCTCTAGTTGGATATCTATCTTTAAATTCTAAAGCTTCTTTTTTTATTGTCTTAAATGTATCTTCATCTTTATTTATCTTCTCTAAATATTCATTTATTTCATTAAGTTTATTTTTCTTTAAAGAAATTTCTTTATTAAATTTCTCCTGTATTCTTTGATACATTTCATCAGTTATTTTATTCTGTAATTTATCAATATACATATTATCTAAATTATTTTTAATATTATCAAGTTCAATTTCTAATTTTTGTTTTGCTTTAGTATAAGTATCTAATATATTATTATTTCTGTATTTTTTAAGTATTTCTGACTCTAATTTATCATTGCTAACTAAATATATTATTTTCTTAATTTCATTAGCTACGCCATGTTCTAAAGTGTCATAATCAAATCCATGAGCAGTACATAATCTAAAATCTTTATTATGCTTTCTATAGTAATTACAAACTGTTGTACTTTTTCCATTAGCACGTCTTGCTCGAATTCCAATATTGTGACCACAATCAGCACATTTTAATAATCCATCTAATAAAAATGATTCTTTTTTATCGTTTCTTTGATGTTGTTTTGGTAATAATGATTGTACTTTATTAAATGTATTTTTATCAATAATAGCTTCGTGAGTATTTTCTACGATTATCCAATTTTCTTTTGGATTACAAATTATTTTACGATATTTGTAACTAAGTCTAGAACGTCTATTTTGGATCATATCCCCAGTATATAATCTATTCTGTAATATCTTTTTTATCGTAGTATTGCACCAATATCCATAAATATTTCCATTATTACCATTTCTAGTAAAATTTCTATTTCTAGTTATAGAAAATGTTGGTACATTCTCATTATTAAAAGTATCTCTTATCTTATTAATTCTAACACCACTAGCGAACATATCAAATATTCTTTTAACAATTGGTGCTTCAACTTCATCAATAACTAAATGATTTTTATCATCTGGATCTACCTTATATCCAAATGGTGGACACCCACCAACCCATTTGCCTTCACTCTGCATAGTATGAAGTGCTGTTCTAATTTTTTTTGACAAATCTTTAGCGTACATATCGTTTAATATTGCTTTAAAAGGTGCGATATCATTATTAGAATTATCTAAAAAAGTATCTATATTATCTGTTAGAGCAACATATCTAACATTATGCGCTGGAAACCATTTTTCTACATATTCGCCAGTACCAATATAATCTCTTGATAGTCTTGATAAGTCCTTAGTAATAACCATATTTACTTTACCATTTTCAATATCTTTTAGCATTCTTTGAAAACTTGGTCTATTAAAATTTGTACCAGTATATCCATCATCAATGTAAATATCTACCAGAGTGTATCCCTGTTCTTTGACGTATTTAGTTAATAATATTTTTTGATTTTGAATACTTTCGCTTTCACCTAAATTGTCATCTTCTTTAGATAGTCTTATGTAAATTGCAACCAAATATTCTTTTACTATATTTCTTAATGTATTATACATTTTTCCTCCTTATTTAAAAGAAATATAATATTGGTCTATATTTATAATAACGCGCTTTAACCAAAATTACAGCCCATTTCTTTTTTGTTTTTTAAATAATTTATAATAGCTTCTATTAATAAATTTTCTAATTCTTCATTATCATTGTCATAAAATAAATTATATTTTAATTCTTGTTTTATAAAAATACCCCCTTTATCTTTTTTACTATCTAGTTAAATCTATGTGAAAGTGTAATCATTTATTTATAAAAAAATAGCTATAGTTAAAGCTATCAAAATTAGAAAAAAAATAAAAAATTGTGTCGCAGTTTCAGTCATAATTAAGACTCAAAATGGACAAAGTTTAAACCATAAAAAACAGCATACTTTAAAATCTAAGTAAAGCAGGATAAACCTGTTTACAAAGAACTAGCCAGTGGCTAGTTTTCCCTTATTTCATAAAGGTTTAACAAAAATACAAGTGTTTACACTTGCAAATGTTGTTATACAATCGTTTACTTTGGAACCCTTATATTATAAGGGGTGTTATACAAACGTTATACAATTTTTTTATGTTTTTTTCGTGATTTCCAACACAATTTTAACACTTTTTCGATAATTTTATAGCCGTATTTATGGCTAAGTTAAGACACGAAATTATAAATTTAAGGGGTTCTTGAATACGAAAAAAAGTACCAATCACAGCGCCAGATTAGTACTTTTAGATATAATTATTTCATATTCTACTATATTGTATCACAACAATATCAATAGTCAATATGCAACAAATGTAGTAATAACTATGCCAAAAATGTTGTATAAAAATTCATCTAGGCCTTATTTTTAGCGTGTTTGTTTGATGAGATACTTTGATAGATATTTGTCTATTGACTAATATATTTAATTTTTAACTATTAAAAATCAACAAAAAATGTCGTTTTAATAGTATAATATTTATGAGGTGTTGTAATGGAACAATTGATGCTAATTTCAATAAAAACAAAATATGCAAATCAAATATTTAATGGAACAAAATTATATGAGTATAGAAGAAAAAGTATTGGAGAAAAAAATTGTAATAAAAAAATATTTGTTTATTCTTCGGAAGAAGAAAAAGCCATTGTAGGATACATAATTGTAGAAAAAATCCTTGAAGGAGATATTGATTATATATTAGAAGCTACTAATAATAAAAATAACGATGATATAATAGATTATTTTAATGGTTGTGATAAATGTTATGCTCTTAAAATTGCAAGTGCAATTAAATTTAAAACTCCAATTTATTTAAGTGAAATAAAAAATATAGAAAAAAATTTTGTAGTGCCACAATTTTATCGTTACATAAAAGAAAATGAATATATATATGAAGAACTTAAGGGAGGAAGAAACTTATGAAAACATATAATATGAAACTATTACCACAATATTTTAATTATATAAAAAATGGAACAAAAAGATTAGAATTAAGATTAAATGACGAAAAAAGAAAAGACTTAAAAATAAATGATTTAATTATTTTTGAAAAATTAAGTGATGACATCGAATATCTAAATACAAAAGTAAAAAAAATATATAAATATAATAATTTTAAAGATTTAGTAAATGATTTTGATATTGAATTTATTGCTGATAAAAGTATAACAAAAGATGAAATTCTACATACATTAAACGAAATATATACAACAGAACAACAAGATAAATATGGCGTACTAGCAATAGAAATAGAATTGATTTAAAGGAGGAATTAATAATGAAAATAGATAATATTAAAAATTATATTTCAGAAGCGAATCATGAAAATTTTATGAAACTTGCTGATGAAATATATGGACTTACGATTCACTTAAATGGTACATATCCGGGTTATAAAGAATGGTTTTATGATAAACAAATTAAAGGATGCTTAACACCGAATAGAAATATAATCTTTATTAAAAACGAAGAAGGAAAAATTATTGCGTTAAGTTGTTTAAAAAAAGATGAAGAAGAAAAGAAAATATGTACGTTATTTGTTTCAGATGAATATAGAAAACAGGGACTTGGAAGTTTATTGTTTGAAGAGTCAATGAAATTTCTAGAAACAACAAAACCATTAGTAACCTTCACAGAAGACAAATTACCTATGTTTGAAAAAATGGTTACAAAATATAATTGGGAATTAACAGAAATAGTTGATGGAATATATAATAAAGGTATAAGAGAATTTTGTTTTAACGGACAACTAACTAATCGAAATTATAGAGAAGAACTCATTGAAATATTAAGAAAAATAAGGGATAAGGCAATAACTGAACTTCAAGATAATGATACAATTGAAAAAATTACTATATATTAGAGATAATAATTAATAGAAAAACTACCAAAATAATAATATAAATTATGATTGGTAGTTTTTTATTTTAAACCAATATTATATTTCTATCGTGATACATAACAACTACAATCCTCTGGTATATTATGCATCATAATAGCTATACTGAGGCTAATTCCTATGTTTAAATCGCTGTAGGATGTCATAAATGTAGCGATTCCTTCGGGAAAATTGTGCAACATTAAAGCAAACATATTCAAAATACCTAATTTAAATAAATTAGAATTATTACTCTTCCTAATTTTTATATTTTTATCTAATACATAAACTATAATCCCACCTATTACAAATAAAATGCAAGTAATTGTGATACTTTTAAATAGATTAAAATGATTATTTAATTCAATAAAAGAAGCAGGAATTAAGTCTAAAATAGATAAAGAAATCATTACACTTAATGAAAAACTTAAACAGAAGGAAATAAACTTTTCCTTATTCTTAATCTTAAAAAAAACTATACATCCACCTATTACAGTAGATAATCCTGCTATAGTTGTTATAATTAATGCAATAAACTCTTTCATATTAAATCTTATTATAACAATAAAAAGAAAATGTCATTAATCGTCTTTAAACTTTCTTACTAAGAATGGTTTCATTAACTCTATCGCTATGAAAGAAATAATATTAATGCCAATTACATATAAAAGCTGAGTAAAGTTTATTATAACTAGACCAAACAACTTACCAATTGGTGTGAAAAATACTAAAACTTGTACAATCAATAAAGCAAATATACCAATATTTAAATACTTATTACTAAATATTCCCCTTTTATGAACTTGTTCTTTTAAACTTCTACAATTATAAGCAAATATAAACTCATTTACTACAACACTTAGCAAAGCTAAAGTCTGGGCAATGTCTTTACCATAATCACTAAAATGATAATAAACTATTAAACTTATACCAGCTTCTAAGATAACGGAAACAACCAAAAATGCAGTGAAAAATCTAGTAAATATTTTCTTATCTAAGCCATTAGGCTTTCTATTCATAATATCTTTAGATGCGCCTTCGAATGCAAGAGTAATGGAAGGAATTGTATCAGCAATAAGATCAATATATAAAACGTGAATTGCAGTAATGATAGTATTCCCTGTAAGCATTCCAAAAAGTATGATGACTATTTCAGTGAAGTTACTTGATAAATTATATAAAATATTTGTAATAACATTATCATATATTCTTCTACCTTCACTAACTGCAGTAGTTATAGTATTATAACTATCATCTAATAAAATTATATCAGAGACATCTTTAGTTACATCAGTTCCTGTTTTTCCCATTCCAATTCCAACGTTGGCAAGTTTAATAGCAGGAGCATCATTCACTCCATCCCCTGTCATTGCAACTACTTTCCCCTCACTTTGAATAGCTTTTACTATCTTAAGTTTATGATTAGGACTTACTCTTGCAAATACAGAATATTTTTTAATATATTGTAATATCTCTTTATCAGTTAAATTATCTAATTCTGAAGCATTAATGCACTCGTCTGCCCTACTACAAATACCAACTTCTTTAGCAATACTAGTAGCAGTTTCAAGATTATCACCAGTTAACATAATCGGGCGAATATTAGCATTTTTACAAGTGGTAATAGCTTCTTTAATATTAGGTCTAACTGGGTCTTTTAATCCTACTAAACCTACTAATATCAATTCATCTTCTTCAGATTTATAGTCCTTAACATCTTTTAAATCTTTATATGCAAATGCTAAAACCTTTAAAGATTCTTTAGCCATATTATCATGTATTTTAGTATAACTTTTTTTAATATCACTTGTAAGTTTTTTAACTTTACCGTCAATTAAAACCCTATTACATTTTAAAATAACAGATTCAAAACTTCCCTTTGTAAAAATATATTTTTTTGAATCTAAATCGCAAAAAACACTCATCATTTTTCTATCTGAATCAAAAGGAAGTTCATACAATTTCTCATAGTCATTAATACTTAATTTTCTATCTTTTAAATAGCATCTGATAGCAACATCTACTGAATCTCCAACATATTCATTTTTATCATTGAGTATTGCCGTATTACAAATATTCATATTTTGAATAAGTTTGTCATTATTACGAAGATTATTTTTGATTTCTGAACCATCAGCCCAAAGTTCAATAACTTCCATTTTATTTTCAGTTAAAGTGCCAGTTTTATCAGTACAAATGACATTGGTCGCACCTAACGTTTCAATAGCCGCTAAGTTTCTAACAATAGATTTTTTCTTAGCCATCTGACTAACACCAATAGATAAAGTTGCGGTTATCGCAATTGGAAGACATTCTGGAACACTTGCTACAATCATAGAAATACAAAGCATAACAATATTTAACACTGCATAATCATTAATTAGTCCATAAATAAGTACAAAAGTTACTAATATACTAGCAATTATAGTAATGAACTTACTAATTTTCTCAACCTTAACTTGTAAAGGTGTCAATGGTTCTTCATCAGTGTCAATAACCTTTGCTATTTTACCTAATTCAGTATTCATACCTATTGATGAAACTACAGCAGTTAACTTACCAGAAACAAGTATAGTTCCACTATAAATCATATTCTTTCTATCAGATATTGCAACCTTTTGAGAAATGTCACAAACAAATTTATCAATATTATGACTTTCACCAGTTAAAATTGATTCATCAACTTTAGCATTAAAACTTTCAATTATTCTTGCGTCTGCTGGTATTTTATCACCTGCTTCAAGAACTATAATATCCCCTACTACTAAGTTTTTAGAGTCAATTCTTTTAAACTTATTGCTCCTTTTTACTGTCACATAATTAGTTGTATATTTTTTTAATTTACTAATGGCATCTTCAGCTTTAGATTCTTGCAAAAATCCCATAATACAATTTATCAGAGAAGTCCCTAAAATAACTATTGGTTCTAAAAAATCGCTTTTATTAATAATTGCATATATCAAAGACATTACGCCAACTACTAATAATAAAATGATCATGATGTTTTTAAATTGTTTTAAAAAAAGTCCAATTTTACTTTTTTTATTACTTTCTATTAAAGTGTTTTTTCCATGTAATTTTTGTAATTTCTTTACTTGAGAGTTACTTAAACCACGATTAGAAGTATTAAACTCTTTAAATATTTCATCAATACTTTTTTGATATATTTCTTTCATACATCTACCTTCCTATAACTATGATTATACTATAAAATAAAAGCATTAACAAACAATAATGATAATAAAGCCAAATATTGCCATAGATAATCAAAAAAACTGAGTATTATTAGCTACATTATGAAAATAATAATAACAGGTGGTGATTATATAATGGCTAAAAGTAGAAATACAAGTAGAAACAGTTCTAGAAATTCTAGCAGAAATACAAGTAGAAACAGCGCTAGAAACACTAGCAGAAATAGTGCTAGAAATACAAGTAGAAACAGTTCTAGAAATTCTAGTAGAAATACATCTAAATAGTCAAATTAAAAGAGACGGTTATTATTTAAAATGTCTCTTTTTTAATGCAACAATTCAAGGAAACTAGTGCCGGTATTAAGTGTATCGTCAATGTCATAATTATCAATTATTGTCGCACCGATATCAGCTAAAGTGTTTCTGTTGTCCAGCTTACCAGATCCTTTCATTTTAGTACTATAAACAATCAAAGGAACATTTTCTCTAGTATGATCAGTTCCTGAATAAGTAGGATCATTACCATGATCAGCAGTAAAAATAACTAAATCGGTGGATTTAAGTCTATTTAAAAATATTGGTAAATAATAATTAAGTTCTTCTAGAGCTTTTAGGTAACCATCTCTGTCTCTTCTATGACCGTATAAAGTATCAAAATCATTTAGATTGACAAAACAAAATCCTTTAAAATTACTTTTAGCAACATCAATAAGTTTCATTAGTCCATCAATATTGTTAGATGTTTTAATAGACGTAGTTATACTTTTATTTGCAAATATATCTCCAATTTTACCAATTCCTAGAACTTCAACACCATTTCTATATAACAAATCTAAATAATTTTCCTTAGGAACAACGGTAAAATCTTTACGTCTAGGTGTTCTTACAAAATCTCCAACTTTACCAACAAATGGTCTTGCAATAACTCTACCAATTTTATATTTTTCAGTTAAAACAATTTCGCTTATTTTTTTACAAATATTATATAATTCTTCAACAGGGATAACTGATTCATGTGCGGCTACTTGTAAAACAGAGTCCGCTGAAGTATAAACAATTATTGCCCCAGTTTTTATATGCATTTCGCCCAATTCTTCTATAATTTTTGTGCCTGAAGCAACAACATTGCCAATTACTTCTCTATTTACAGCACGTTGTATTTCACTAATTAATTCAAGTGGGAAACCATCAGGGTATGTTTGAAAAGGTTTTTCTTCAATTAACCCCATCATTTCATAATGGCCATTTAAAGTATCTTTAGCAAGGTTTTTAGGTTCAATAATAGCCCTATAACCAATTGTCCTTTCTTTATTAACTCCAACCAAGTTCAAAAAGCCTAACTTTTCTAAAATATTAAGATTATAGTTTCCTTTTTCAATTATATGTCCAAGCGTATTTGCCCCATCGTCACCATACTTATGAGCGTCTTTAGCAGCACCTACACCCAAACTATCCAAAACTACCAAAAAAACTCTATCATACATAACTATCACTTACCTTTCCTACTTCTGTTATGAAATGCAATATAATTACTTTTTAATTCATTATTAACGATATGAGTATAAACATTAGTTGTATTTATATTCTCATGACCTAGCAATAACTGAATGCTTCTTAAATCAGCTCCACCTAATAATAAATGAGTAGCAAAACTATGGCGAAGTACATGTGGAGTTAAATAGGAGTCAATCTTACATTTCAGTTTTAATTCATGCAATATATAATTAAAACCATTTCTAGTCATTTTTTTACCTTGATTGTTAGGATACAATTCATCAATCAAATTATTTTTCAAAATATTTTTTCTATATTGTTCTATATAAATCTTATTATATTTTAATGCAACAGAACCAACTGGGATAATTCTTTCCTTACTACCCTTACCTAGTACTTTCAAAGTACACATTTCAAAATCAAGATCATTTACTTTAATATTAACTAGTTCACTTACTCTAATACCTGTTGCATAAATTAATTCAAGCATTGCCTTGTTTCTATAATCTAAAGGTGTAATAAGTTTAAAATTAAGCAATCTATCTACTTCTTCTTTTGTCAAATATTTAGGTAAACTTTTATTAAGTTTCATTAAGTCTATATCTTTCACAACTTCAAGCATATTGTGAAAAGAAAAAAATTGACGAAGAATAGTAATTTCATGATTAATAGACTTAGGAGAATGACTATTTTTATTAGATAACAATATTTTTTTTAAATCATCTTTTGTACATTTAATTAGTTCTTTACCAGATGCAGATTCAATTAATTTTAAAGTATAAGTATAACTTGATATAGTATTAACGCTCATCTTTCTCTCAATTTTTAAATAGTCTAAAAACTCTATAATCCCTTTACTCATATCTACCCTACTTAAATATAACACAAATACTTGTTTTTATCAAATTGTTATTCTTTAGTTTACGTTTTTATGTTAAAATATTATTGAGGAGTTAAGGTTGAAAAAAATATAATTAAATAAAAACACGCAAAAGGAGTTCAAAAACGGTGGATTTTTTTGAACTTAAATA
>CALVOQ010000019.1 GCA_944350335.1 uncultured Bacilli bacterium | reverse complement strand
AAGATGGATATGTTACATTTAATACAACACACCTAAGTACATATTCAATTATTGGATATAATGCTACTGAAATAAAAAACCCTCAAACATCAGATAATATTCTAATTTATGGATTCATGGGTATGATATCATTAGTTAGTTTATTAGGTACAACAATTTATCTAAAAAAAAGAATTAATTAAAATTACTTGATTAAAATCCAAATCTAGTATTTGGATTTTTTTAATGTGATATGAATTAATACTAATTGATATATATTTTAGAAATGATATAATTAATTTATAGGAGTAGATTAATTTAGGAAAGTCAATAATATTAGATTTAAAAGAATTTAAACAACAATTTATATACACCCGTAACGTATAAATACGAATCAGAATTATTAAAGTATAATGGGAAAAAACTTGGTAAAAGAAAAATAAATAATGTAAAAGAGGTATTTATAGAAAGTGATGCATTAGAATATATAGCACAGAGAATGAATATTTTGAAAAATTAAAGAAAAGCTAAAAGATATAAAAGTTAATAGTTTAATAATATATTTAGAATTATGAGATAATTAGGAGGATAAAATGAAAAATAAAATAGTTATACATAGGATAATATTTATAGTAATATTTACACTAATTTCTTTTTATATAATTTTACCGCCAGTAAATATACAATCGCCAGATTTTTATAAATATTTGTTATTAATATACGTAATATGGAAAGCGAGTGGATTAATAAGTATACGAGAAAGAATTCAAATTTTTTCAAAAAGTGGAATACTAAAGAAAAATAATAGTAGCTTTAAAAGTGTAGATATTTACGCAGTATTAGTAATAATAGTTGTGATTTTTATAATTAATTTGTTTTTTTCACCACTTTTTATGTCAAAAAGTTATGCAAATAGAATAACAATAGATGAAACATCAACTTTTATTGAAGACGTAAAATTAGTGGATTTTAATAAAATACCATTACTTGATAAAGATTCAAGCAAAAAATTAGGCGATAGGGTAATGGGACAAATGCCCGAATTAGTTAGTCAATTTTATGTTTCAGATAAATATACACAAATAAATTATAATGATGAAATTATTAGAGTAACTCCATTAGAATATGATGGATTAATAAAGTGGTTTACTAATAGAAAAGTGGGGGTAAAAGGTTACATTACTGTTGATTCAGTTGATGGAGAAAGCGAGTTAATAAAGTTAGAAAATGGAATGAAAATAATGCCAAGTGCATATTTTAACGAAGATTTAAAAAGATATTTAAGATTTAATTATCCAACAAAAGTATTTGCAGAAGAATCATTTGAAATTGATAATGAAAGAAATCCATATTGGATTATACCGACAATTAAATACACAGCAATAGGATTAAAAAGGGAAATAGAAGGAGTAATAATACTTAATCCGATAAGTGGAGAAAGTGAATACTATGATGTGACTAATATTCCGACTTGGGTAGATCAAGTATACAAAGCAGACCTAATAATAGAACAAGTAGACAATTGGGGAAGTTATCAAAATGGTTTCTTAAATTCAATTTTTGGTCAAAAAGGAGTAGTACAAACAACAGATGGATATAACTATATGGTACAAAATGATGATGTGTTTATGTATACAGGGATTACAAGTGTTTCAAACGATGAAGCAAATATTGGATTTATTTTAACTAACTTAAGAACAAAAGAAACAAAATATTATGCAGTACCAGGTGCAGAAGAATATTCCGCGATGGATTCTGCAGAAGGTCAAGTACAACAAATGGAATACAAGGCAACTTTTCCACTTTTAATAAACCTAAACAATAGACCAACTTATTTAATAAGTTTAAAAGATAATGCACAACTGGTAAAAATGTATGCGTTTGTAGATGTAGTAGATTACCAAAAAGTTGTAGTAAGCGATGCCTCATTAGGAATAGAAGAAGCTGCTAGAATATATTTGGAAAGTGTAAAATTAGAAGAAAATGATTCAGAGATGATAACTAAAGAAATAATAATAAAAAACATAAAAGATGGAGTTATTGAAGGAAATACTTACTATTATGTTACAGATCAAGATAATAAAAATTATAGAATTAGTTTAAAAAACAATGAAACAACACTACCATTTTTAAAAATAAATGACACAATTACTATTAGTTATTATGATAGTGAAGGACTAATTAACATAATATCAATAAAATGAACTTAGCATTTGTTTTTAAAAGGCATTATGATATAATAAAAAGTAGGTGATAAAAAATGACTAATAGAAAACAAAGAAGAATAAAAAACGTAAAAAAATCAAATAAAAAAGTTGAAGTACCACAAGTAGATTCAGAGGTAAAAAGTTTTATAAAAATTGTTTTAGGTGTAGCATTAATAGTAGTAATTGTTTTTGGTGCAACAATACTAATGAATAATTTAGGTGTATTCGATGAAGGTTATACAAAGCCAGATAGAGGAGAAACAGCAATAAGTTATGAAACTGCTACAATAGGTACGATGTTTAATAGGCCAGAAGAAGAATACTACTTAATATTTGATGAATATACAGAAAACCCAAACCAATATCTAACTAGTATTTTATATAGATATTCTAGTGAAGAAGATAAACTACCAATCTATCAAATTGATATGAACGATGGATTTAATACAAAATACATTGGAGAGCAAGGTAACCCAAGTGCGCAAAAAGTTGAAGATGTAAAAATAAATGGAATTACATTGATAAAGATTTCTGATGGAAAAAATGTCAAATATATAGAAGGAATAGAAAACATAGAAAACGAATTATTAAAATAAAAAAATCTGCAAACGCAGTTTTTTTTATGCAACCTTTTTAGTGGCTTTTATTTCTTTAGTAGATAATCTAACTTTTTTTCCATTAATTTTTACAGTTTGTAAATTAACTTTTTGTGTCTTCTTAGTAGCTTTTAAAGAAAAAGGTCTATTGTTAGCTACATTGTTCTTTCTATTTGATATATTCTTAGCCATACTTGCCTCCTTAAATTACTCTAATAATTTAGCATAAAATACTAGTTAAGTCAACTAAAAACGTGTATAATGAAAATGGTGGTAATATGTTATATATAGGTAGTCACGTGAGTTTTAATAAAGATACACAACTAGAGGGTGTAGTAGAAACAACTTTAAACAATAATGCAAATGTATTTATGTTTTATACTGGTAGTAATCAAAGTACAGTCAGATTTCCAATAAATGAAGAAATAACGAGGCAAGCACATAAATTAATGTTACAAAATAATATAGAAAAAGAAAAATGTATAGTACATGCACCATTTATAATAAATCTAGCAAATAACAGTGATGAAAGAAAATATCATTTTTATATAGATTTTTTAAAACAAGAAATAGATAGATGTATAAAACTAGGAATTAACAATTTAGTGTTACATCCAGGAAGCCATGTAAGTGTACCAAAAGAGCAATCACTACTAAATGTTGCTAATGGATTAAATGAAGCGTTAAAAGAAAATCAAAACATAAACATATACATTGAGTTTATGAGTGGGAAAGGTACAGAAGTAGGTTCAAACATAGATGAATTAAAAACAATACTAGATAATGTAATATACAAAGACAAAGTTTTTATATGTTTGGACACTTGTCATATAAATGATGCTGGATATGATTTAACAAAGTTTGATGATTTTTTAACCGAATTTGATAAGAAAATAGGATTAGACAAAATAAAATGTATACACATAAACGATAGCAAAAATATTATAGGCTCACATAAAGATAGACACGCTAATATAGGATATGGAACAATAGGTTTTGAAACGCTCGTAAACATAATATATCATGAAAGATTAAAAGAAATACCAAAAATATTAGAAACTCCATTTGTAGGAGAAGAAAGCCCATATAAAATAGAAATAGAAATGATTAAAGAAAAAAAGTTCAATGATTTTATATTATGAACTTTTTATATTTTTCATAAAACTCTAATAGTTTAGAATATACTTCATCACTTAACTTACCTTTAACATCATCTAAGTAATGCATTGGATTATCTAACAAAACATCAATGTCAAAATGAATTGCTTTAAAAATAATATCAACTTCAGTATCGCTTAATGTTATATTTTCTTTGTATGCAAAAGATAAAATATCGTTTTTAGTTAAATTAGAAGCATATTTTTTAATAATATTCTTATTCATATTTCCTCCAATATAGTTTATGTTATTAATTTTTGGAAATACTAAATAATATGAAAAAATATCTATCAAATAACAAATTAATAAAGTTAAAAATAAACATAATATCAATAATAATGATAATTATTTTTATATTTATTATATTTTATACATTTAAAATAATGATAATTGATTCAAAGATTTATGAAGAATTATTATATATAAAAACTAGCAAAATATATAAAGGGAGTGAAGCTCCAAGAGGAAATATTTATGATAGAAATGGTATATTACTAGTTGGAAATAAAGAAATACCTGTTATAAAATACACAAAAACAAATCTAACAAATATTGAAGAAATAAACTTAGCTAAGGCAGTAGCTGAAAACATTGAAGTAGACTATAACGAAATAACAGAAGATATAATAACAGAATACATATATATAACCAAAAATGAAGAATTAATAAATAGATTAAGTGAAAGCGTTAAAACAAATTACGAAAATAGAAAGATAACAAGCCAAGAATATAAAAAACTTATAATAAGTAAGATATTACAAGAAGAAATTGATAATATAGACACGTTTGAAAAGGAGACAGCATATATATATTATCTAATGAATCAAGGTTATAGATACGAAGACAAGATAATAAAAGAGATAAATGTGACAGAAGAAGAAATAAAAAAAATAAATGATATAAGCAATATTTACTTAGATTACAATTACGAAAGAGTATATCCATATGGTAGTACACTAAGGAGTTTATTTGGTAATGTAGGAAGTATTCAAGAAGAAGATATAGAATCATACCTAGAAAAAGGTTATTTTATAAATGACAAAGTTGGTATAAGTTACTTAGAAGAAGAATATGAAGAGTATTTAAAAGGAACGCCATATACATATAGAATTACAAGTGACGGAAAAAGAGAAACAGTAACTGAAAAACAAAGTGGAAATGATTTATATCTGACAATAGACATTAATTTACAACTGGAAATAGAAAAAATAGTAGAAAATCAAATGATAAAAACAAAAAAGCAACCAAATACCACATACTATAATAAAAACTACACAATAATAGGTAGTGCGTATGATGGTAGTATTTATGCGTTTATAGGGAAAATGCTAACATATAACGGAGAATATAGTTTTATAGATAACACCTTGGGGTTGGTTGCTGATGCTATTACACCTGGTTCATCAGTAAAAGGGGCTAGTCATTTAGTAGGTTACTCTACTGGAAATATAAAATATGGTGAAAAGATAATAGATGGCTGTATAAAAATTAAAAATGCAGAAGAAAAATGTTCTTGGAAAAGTTTAGGGTTAATTGACGATTTAGAAGCATTAAAATATTCATCAAACTACTACCAATTTGTAACAGCGATAAAAATAGGAAATGGAAGTTACAAGTATAATGCACCAATAAAACTAGATAAAACAGGATTTGATACTTACAGAAAAATATTTAGTGCATTAGGATTAGGAGTTAAAACTGAAATAGATCTTCCATATGAAAGTACAGGATTTAAAGGTAATGATGAATACATACCAAGTTTATTAGATCTCCCAATAGGCCAATATGATAATTACACCCCTATACAAATGTTTCAGTACATATCTACAATTTATAATAATGGTACCAGAGTTGCACCGCATCTAGGAAACTACATAAAAAAAGATGACGAAGTAATAGAAGAAATAAAGAGAAACGTAGTTGGAGGTGTAAACGTTGAACAAAAAGATTTTGAAAGAGTAAAACAAGGACTTACAATGGTAATGGAAAGAGGGGGAACAGGATCTGGTTACATTGATTTAAATTATAAACCATTTGGAAAAACAGGAACTGCACAAAGTTTTATAGATACAAATTTAGATGGAATAATAGACACAGAGACAGTAAGCACATCATTCGTAGGAGTGGCAGATGGCATAACATTTGTGGTATTAAGTCCTAATGTAAGTGACAGAAAAACCTCATATACTTCAAGTGTAAACAAAACAATAACTAAAAACATAACTAACTTATATTTTGAAAAATACAAAAAACCCCCTAAGGGTTAAATAATAGTGTTATAAGTAATATCTTCTTCTTTAATTTGTTCTAATTTAGAAACTCTTGCATCAATACTTCTAATTTGTCTTTCCAACTTAGTGATTCTTTCCTCGTAATCATAATTACAATTTTGTTCCACTTGATTAGGAATAGCCATATTTTGATTATACATTTGGTTAGGTATCATATTTGGCATAACCATTTGATTTGGAATAAATCCTTGACCCATATTGTTCATCATTGGTTGATTGATGTAACCGCCAGCATTATAATTTGAATAAAACATATCACGCTTATCCATAACAACCTCCATTATTTCACTCTTATTATATGATTATTGTTAAAATATGTGAAAAATGTTAAAATTAACCAAGAGGTACAAAAATGAGACTAAAAAATATAAAAGGCGCTAGAGAATTTGTAATTAAAAATCAATATTTAATAAATGAACCAGAAAAATACAAAGGGAAGTTCAAAGAAATATTTAATAATAAACACAAAATAGAATTAGAAATTGGTGTAGGGAAAGGAGACTTTTTAGTACAAAAAGCAATATCAAACCCAAATATAAATTATATTGGAATAGAAAAATATGCTAGTGTTTTAATATTCGCTATGAAAAAAGCTGAGAAAAAAAACTTGAAAAATATCAAATTTATTTTAATTGATGCTATTAACATAGACAATATATTTGAAAAAGAAATCAGTAAACTATATTTAAACTTCAGTGATCCATGGCCAAAAAATAGACACGAAAAGAGAAGATTAACAAGCGATATATTTCTAAATAAATATAAAACTATATTTAAAGGTTTAAAAATTATAGAACAAAAAACCGATAATGATCTATTATACAGCTATAGTTTAGAAAGTTTTAAAAAAAATGGTTATATTATAATAAGAAAGTCAACTAATTATAAAAGTAAATTTAAAACAGAATATGAAAACAAGTTTTTAAAAAAGGGTAAAAATATAAATTATATAAAAGTTATAAAATTAGTTTAATTTTTTTAAAATATTTGTTATAATTTTTATGAAAGTGGGTGAAGTGATGCTAAAAAAAATTATCTTGATATGTTCGTTATTGTTAGTGACTGGATGCACAAATATTAATACTAATAGTTTAAATGTGAATAGTGCAATCAAAAGCGTTTTAAATCAAGATAATAATTTATATAATACCTACGAAATTGGTTATAGATTTTATAAACCTAGAAACTTTAGTTTGTTATATAGTGAAGGTAACAACTTTATATATATAAATAATAAAAACAAATATTATTTATACGTTGATATTTTAGCCTACTATAATAAAGTGGATAACGCGTATGATTTTAACGATGAATCATATATAACAGAGAAGTTTAACATTAATAACAAAAGTGGTTTTATAAACATAATACAAAAAGATAGTTACTTTTATGTTAAAATAATGTATAATTATGCTATAATAGAAGTGAAAGTCAAAGAAGAAGACATTATTGATTCAGTAATATATTCTTCAATTCTACTTTCATCTATTAAGTATAATGACAGTGTGATATCTAATTTAGTACATGACGATTTAATTGGAAATGATGAAAAAAACTTTGAATTAATAGGTCCAAAAGAAAAGGAAGAAACATATTTAGATTATTTAGAAGACTATGAAGAATATGAGCAAAATGATGTAATACCTGACCCAGATATAATTAATTAGAAAGAGGTGTAAAAACATGGGTTTAATTGGAAAACTAAAAAATATATTTTACGATGAAGAAATAGTTGAAGTAAAAGAAGAACCTACAGTACGAGAACAACCTAGTGAAGAGATAAGAAAACCGCGAATTGAAGAAATACAAGTACAAACAAAAGAGGAAAAAATAGAGAGTACATATAGCGAAAGAGAACTATTTAAGAGTGAGCCTACGTTTAAGTTTCCAGTAATTGATGAGGAAGATGAAGAACCAATACAAACTAGAAGTAGAGTAAATACAATAGATTTAGATGGAAGGGAACCACTGAAAAGACCAGAAAGAGTCACTGAAAGATTAAACGAAATACATAAATCAACAGTAAATCAATCGGTTTCTAAAGAAAGAAATGTACAAAAGACTTTTACACCATCGCCAGTTATTTCTCCTGTATATGGGATACTCGATAAAAATTATACAAAGGAAGAAATAAAAGAAAAGATAGAAACCTCTAAAAGACCAAGTGAATCAGAATTTAATTATGATTATGTTAGAAGAAAGGCATATGGAACATTAGAGGACGAACTGGAAAATACTTTGACTAAACTGAACGAGGAAGTAACACAAGATATAAAGGAGAATATATCAGAAATTGATAGCAAAAGTATAGAACAATTGCTTTCAGAAATAGAAGAAAATGCAAATATTTCTGTAGGAGAATTAGAAGAAAAAATAAAAGATGAATATGAATTAGAAGAGCAAAAGCAAGAAGAATGTACTAAAATACCTGAAGATAGTATAGTCAAAAACATGTCTGAATTAGATTCAGATGATAAAACACTTGAACATGATTTGTTTAATTTGATAGATTCAATGTATGAAGATAAGGAAGGAGAATAAAAATGGAAGCTTTAGCACAAACATTACCAATAGTTATATACTTTTTATTGATCATTTTAATCATAATTGCAATTGTAATTGGAATAAAATTAATAGTGACTATGAACAAGATAGATAAAGTGATTGAAGATGTGAATGAAAAAATGGAATCATTAAACGAGGTTTTTGATGTAGTAAATTGTATAACAGAAAAAATATCAAGTATAAATGAAACAATAGTGGGGTTAGTCACGACTGCAATAAGCAAAATATTTAAAAAATTTAATAAGGAGAGTGAAATTGATGAGTAGAAAAAGTGGATTTGGGAAGTTTATTTGTGGAGCAGCTTTAGGGGCAGGATTAGCACTTTTATTTGCTCCGGATAAAGGAAGTGTAACGAGAGCAAAATTAAAAACAAAATTAGATGAAGTGCTTGACTATGTAAAAAACATTGACAAAGATGAAATAAAAGATGAGATTACAAGGAGAGTTCACGAAATAAAAGATGAATTAGCAATGCTTGACAAAGAAAAAGCATTACATATAGCACAAGAGCAAGCAAAAAAAATACAAAAAAAAGCTGAAGAACTATATAAATATGCGGTAAAAAAAGGAACACCAGTATTGCAAGATGTAACTAATGAAGTTAGATTACGTGCTCTACAAGTGGCTAAAGATATAGTTGCAAAATTAGAAAATGCTGAAAATAAGTCTAAAAAGAATTCAAATAAGAAAACAATAAAATAACTATTTATGAAAAAATACGAGTAGTAATATAAAACGATTGTAGAAAGTTAGTGGCTGATGAAAACTAACACATTTATATTATGAAGTTACAATTTTGGAGATAGAAAGATCACGCTTTATAGTGAAGGAGAAAAAAATAAGGTGGTACCACGGAAAAATTCGTCCTTTAGTACTATCTTTTATTTTGTAGGAGGAATACATGAAATTATATGAAGAATTAAAATGGAGAGGACTAATAAATGACATAACAAGTCCAGAATTGATTGAGAAACTAAATCAAGGAGGTTTAACATTTTATGTTGGCGTTGATCCGACTGGAGATAGTTTACACATAGGCCATTTTTTAACAGTTATAGCAACAGTAAAAAGACTAAAAGATGCTGGACATAATCCAATTATAGTTGCAGGTGGAGGAACTGGACTAATTGGGGATCCTAAACCTAATGTTGAAAGACCAATGATAACAAAAGAAGCTGTACAACATAATATAAGATGTATAAAAAAGCAGGTAAGTTATTTCTTACACGATGAAATAACTATAGTTAATAATGCTGATTGGTTACTTGAAATGAATGCAATAGATTTTTTAAGAGATTATGGTAAAAATTTTAATATTAATTATATGATAAGTAAAGATACAGTTAAAAGAAGACTAGGTATTGGAATAACATATACTGAGTTTTCATACATGATATTACAGAGCATAGATTTTTTAAAATTATATGAAAAATATAATTGTACATTACAAATAGGTGGGCAAGATCAATGGGGCAATATTACATCTGGTTTAGAATTAATAAGAAAAGTACATGGCGATAATGTTAAATGTTACGGATTAACTGTTCCATTGGTTACAAAAAGCGATGGAAGTAAGTTTGGAAAAACAGAAAAAGGAGAGAGTTTATGGCTTGATAAAGATAAAACAAGCGCATATACGATGTATCAATACTTTATTAATAGCGAAGATGTAATGGTAGTAGACTATTTGAAAAAACTAACATTTTTAACAAGAGAAGAAATAGAACAATTAGAAGTAAGTTTAAAAAATGAACCGGAAAAAAGAACCGCGCAAAAAGCATTGGCATATAGTATAGTGAAGTTCTTACACGGTGAAGAAGAAGCAGAAAAAGCAAAAGAAATGAGTGAGAACATATTCAGTGGAAACTTTAATAATATGCCTAGTATAATAATTGAAGAAAAAGAAATAAGTATATTAGATTTACTTGTAAGATCAAATATAGTTTCATCAAAAAGTGAAGCAAAACGTTTAGTAATGCAAGGTGGTATAAAAATTAACAATGAAAAAATAGAAGATGAAAATTATATTGTAAAAATGGACAAAGAAATAATTTTACAAAAAGGTAAAAAGACATATATAAAAATAGAAAACAAAATGATAAATTAATAAAATATTATGAGAACTTGTATAATTAGACCGGATTTGGTATAATTATACATATCAATGGGGCTGTCTTGTTTCGACAAAGTAATGATTTTGTTAATAGCAAGTAGTAGAGATACTATAAGTCTAAAGCGTTAAATAAACGGAAAACAAAATAATTTTGCACCTGCTTTTGCCTAATTAAGGTATGCGGTGGCTCTTTCTTAACTTTGTTCACGAGTTAAGGTAAAGGGTTCATAAAAGTGAACTATATCATTTACATGCCTATACTAAATGACGAAACAAATAGGCTTAGAAAAACATTGGAAGTTGGCTCTCCATAAATGTTTTTTGAATAGCAAAACCAACTAAACTTGTAGAATATTAATGAGATTATACTTTGGACACGAGCTCATTACTCGTCAGCTCCACCAAAAAAGTTTATTAAGTCCTTATTTATGGACTTTTTCTTTTTAAATAATGAATGGTAAAGATTACAATTATTAAAACAGTAAAATAATTTACACGTTTTACAAAAATACTTTATAAAAACTTTAAAAATCTGAAAATAAGATGTATACTTTTTAATGAAAGTAGGTATTTATGAAAATAAAAAAAATCATTATATCATTAATAATAATTTTATTTATAATTATTGCATTGTTTTTAATAAATTATAAGTACAATATTATAGCTAAAGTTTTTGGTGTTAGTACACTGCCAATAATTGAAAAAAAAGAAGAGCCAAAGTTACAAATAGTTGATGAAGATAGCGATTCAAGAATAATTGCTGTAATGATTAATAACAATCATCAAGCGTGGCCACATGCAGGTTTACAAGATTCATTTTTAAATTATGAAATTATTGTTGAAGGTGGAATAACAAGAATAATGGCTTTATTTAAGGATGCAGACACAGAAAAAATAGGATCTGTTAGAAGTGCTAGACATTATTTCCTTGATTATGCAATGGAAAACGATGCAATTTATGTTCACCATGGAAGAAGTCCACAAGCGTTAAGGGATATTGAAAATTATGAGATAGATAACATAGAAGGCTTATATGATGCTGATGGATTTTGGAGAGATACAACGTTAGATAAAGCATATGAACATACATCATTTACTAACATAGAAAAGATAAATGAAGTTATAGAACAAAAAGGTTATAGAAATACAACAGATGAAGATTTATTACTCAATTATAAGATACAAGATGTAAACTTAAACAAGTTAGAGAATGCTATAAAAGCAGATAAAATAAGTATAGAATATTCTAGTTATCAAACAACTTATTATGAATACGATGAAGAAAATAAAGTTTACTTAAGAAGTATGGAAGATGAAGCGCATGTTGATGCAATAACTAAAGAACAATATACAACAAAAAACATAATAGTATACCAAGTTAAAAATAGAGCAATAGATAGTACGGGAAGGCAAGACATAGATAACGTTGGATCAGGCGAGGGTTATTACATAACAAATGGTTATGCAGTACCAATCACTTGGGAAAAAGCAAGCAGAAGCAGTCAAACTATATACAAATACATGAATGGAAAAGAAATAGAAGTTAATGATGGAAACACATGGATACAAATACAACCAGTAGGAAAAGAACTAGGAATAGAATCAAACGAAGAAGAATACAATAATAACGAACAATAAAAAAGTTGATTAATTAAAAATAATTTGTTAAAATTGAAATATAATAAGGAGGCTTATAGAATGTTAGATTTTTTATCAGAAAATTATATATGGTTTTTTGTAGCAGCGGTAGTTTTACTATTTGCATTAATTGGTTTTATAGTTGAAGGAAGGAAAAAGAAAAACAAAGAGTTTAAAGGTGAGAGTGTAAACGAAAATGTGGAGGATATGCCTAGTAGTACCGGATTAGAAGTTAACGATATACCTATTGCTGAGCCAACAAATGATGTTAACTCAGAACCAACAGTAACACCATTAGAAAACATACAAGAGCCACAAGCAATAATGGAAACGCCAGCTATTGAACAAACACAAGATAGTACAGTTGAACAAGTGGATATAAAACCGGTTGAAAATTCAAATATAACTATAGGAGAACCTATACAAATGCAAAATGAACCAGTGATTCCAACTGCACCAGAATCATTCTACGATGAACCTTTAATGCCAGAGAAAAACGAAGAACAACCGATGAATTTTGAGATAAATTCAAATTCTAGCGATACAAATGAACGTCAATAAAGATGTTAAGCAAATTAAAAAGATATAGATAATATATCTTTTTTATTATATAATTAACTATAGTGAAAAGGGAGTTGAAATAAAATGAGTTTATCAACTTTATATAATTTATTGACTGACATTGTAGATATTGCCATAGTATGGTTTATGTTTTACTATATTCTTAAATTAATAAAAAATAATGTGAAATTAGTTTTGATCTTTAAAGGTGTAATAATAATAGTAGTACTAAAAATATTATCGGATTGGTTACATTTAAATACTGTAGGAATTTTATTGGAATACGTAATTGCTTGGGGACCATTAGCGCTAATAATAATATTTCAACCAGAAATTAGAACTGTGCTTGAAAACTTGGGTAGAAGCCAATTATTAGGTCGACACAAAGTATTAACTGTAGATGAAAGAGAAAAAGTGGTATACGAAATAATGCAAGCAGTTGAGTATTTTAAGAAAAATAGAATTGGCGCATTAATGATAATTGAGAGAGATTATAGTTTGCAACAATATATCGAACCAGCACAGAAATTATATGCAGATATAAGCGCAGAGTTACTAATATCAATATTCTTTCCAAATAATCCACTACACGATGGGGCTGTTATTATACAAGGTGATAGAATAACATGTGCTGGTAGTGTATTACCTACAAGTATGAATTCGAACATATCAAAAAGACTCGGAACACGTCATCGTGCTGCATTAGGAATATCAGAGTTGACGGATGCTATTGCAATAATGGTAAGTGAAGAAACAGGTAGAATAAGTATTGGTTTGAGTGCAGAGTTAATGTACAATTTAACAATAGATGATGCTAGAATGATATTAATAAATGAACTTCAACCTAAAAAAGAAACATTTTATGATGCTGAAGCTGAACTGGAAGAAGAAATTGAAAGCGAAGGTGATATAAATGAAGAAACAACAGAAGAAAAATAAAAAAAACATAATTGCCAAAGCCTGCCAATTTATAATTAGTATTGTTGATAGGTTTATAATTACACCTTTTAGTAAACTAGCATATATAATTACTGATAAACTGAGTATTAAAAGTGGCTCTTTTGAAAAATTTTTAAATAGGCCAAATACTTTATTGTATATATCATTAATATTGGCCTTTACGACATTTATATTGATAGATAATAGAGTAATAAATTTAATATCATCTGAATCTATAGTTTTAGAAAATCAAACGGTTGATGTTGAATATAATGATGAGGCATATGTAGTCGAAGGGTTACCAAAAAATGTTGACATAGTATTAATGGGTAGAAAGATGGACTTGTATTTAGCTGAACAACTTGGTGATCATAAATTAACGCTTGATTTAAGCGATTATGGAGTTGGAACACATAAAGTAAACATAAAGTATAATAATCCAGTAAATAATCTTGATTACATAATTAATCCGTCAGAAGTAACCGTAATTATTTATCCAAAAGTTAGTGAAGTAAGAACATTATCAGTAGATGTACTAAATACAGATAAATTAGATGAAACGTTAGTTGTAAGTAATGTATTACTTGATAGAGATGAAGTAATAATAAAATCTCATGAATCAAAAATATCGCAAGTTGCAAGTGTAAAAGCATTAATAGATGTTAATGCATTAAATGCTACTCAAGCAGGAACATACACATTAGAAAATGTTAAATTGGTAACTTATGATGAAAAAGGTACAGAACTTACAGATATTGAAATAATACCTGAAACAATAACTGCAACAGTTACAATAACCAGTCCAAGTAAAGTTGTACCAATACAAATAGTACCAGTTGGTGAAATAGCTCCTGGCAGTGCTATAGAATCTATAGAAAGCAGTGTTTCGCAAGTAACTGTTTATGCTGATGAAGAAATCTTGGAAGCATTAAACTATATAGAGATAGAGATAGATGTCACAGGATTAAATGAAGACAAGGTATTTCAAAAAGTAATTACTAAGCCAAATGGGGCGAGAAGTATAAGTGAAACATCAATAACTATAAACGTTACAATGGAAATAGAAATGTCAAAAGATTTTGAGGATATACCTATTGTATTCGAAAATTTAGCGAGTGGGTTAAAAGTCAATGCACAAAGAGAAGAAGATACGAAGGTTACGGTATCAGTTGGAGGAGTTGAAAGTTTACTAGAAAAGTTAGAATCAAGCGATATTAAAGCATATGTTGATTTGCAAGGTTTAGGAGTCGGTACGCATTCAGTGCCAGTATATGTAACTGGTGAAGATTTAAAACTAACTTATACAAGTAAAACTCAAAATATAAGAATTATAATAGAGTAAAATAAAAACTGCAGATTTGCAGTTTTTTATTTTTCCGGATGGAATGGTTTTATTAGAAGACCTATATTTATAATACCAGCTAAACCTACAAGTGCATATACTAAATTAGTAAATAGAGAATCTACACCAAAAACAGATGAGACTAAGTTAAAATCGAATAAGCCAACTAAACCCCAGTTAAGCGCACCTATAATAGTGAAAGCCAGACATATTTTTTGTAATATATCCATATTTTTCCTCCTCAATTATATTTTAAACAATTTTAATACTTTTTATTCATAAACGTTATAATTACAAATATAATTTATTAATGATGGGGGAGAAAAAGTGAAAAAGTTATTATTTATTTTATTATGTAGCGTGTTAATTGTAGGTTGTGGAAAGGTAGATTCAGAAAAAGCATTAAAAGAATTTGAAACTATGGTAAATAATAGTGAAAATTACAATTTATATGGAACAATGGAAATAATTAACAACGAAGATGTTTATAACTACGAGGTAAGTGTGTCGTATTTAAAAGGTGATTATTACAAAGTTAATTTAGTTAATACTAATAACGATCATGAACAGGTTATACTTAAAAATGATGAAGGGGTATATGTTATTACACCGTCATTAAACAAAAGCTTTAAATTTCAAAGCGAATGGCCAAATAATTCAAGTCAAACATATATATTAGAATCACTACTAAATGATTTGAAAAATGATGCTAATAGAGAACTAGTAGAAGTAGATAATCATTTGATTTTAAAAAGTACAGTAAATTATCCAAATAACAGCAATTTAGTTACTCAATCCGTAACATTTAGTAAGGAGATGGACCTTGAAAAAGTAGAAGTGTTCAATAATTCTGGTTCAGCACAAATAACATTTATAGTAACAGAGTTAGATTTAAAAGCAAATAACAGTAAAGAATTATTTAATTTGAATAGTATTATTCAAGAATCTGAAGTAGAAACTGAAAGCGAAACAACAGGAACCATAGATGATATAATATATCCAATGTACATACCTACTGGTACTACTTATAGTAGTGAAGAAAAAATAACAAATGAAACAAGTGAGAGAGTAATACTTACATATACAGGAGATAAACCATTTATAATGATAGAAGAAACTGCACAGATACCAGATGAAATAGAAGTAACGGCGGTAAACGGAGAATTAGTAACATACGGAAATATAATTGGTGTAATGACAGATACATCATTAAATTGGACATCAAATGGAATGGAGTATTATATAATTAGTTCAAATATGAATCCAGAAGAAATTCTTCAGATTGCTGCTTCAACTGCTACTGTTGCTGTATCATCGGTAAAATAACGTCTAAAAAGTAGACGTTTTTTTAATATAACGGAAAAAACC
>CALVOQ010000018.1 GCA_944350335.1 uncultured Bacilli bacterium | reverse complement strand
ACTAATGTGACGTCTTTTTCTAACAACACTATAACAGATTCTCAAGAAAATGTCAAATCAGATATATCTACTAAACATTCTATGCCAAATAGTTAAAATAATACACAAAATATAAATCCACGATCTAAACCACTTTGTAAAAATATTTTTACATAAAATTGCAAAAAAATGTATATATAATATAAAAATATGTGTTAGAATATAATTAGGTGAAAAAATGAAAAATAAAATATTGGAAAAATTAAATGTTGAAAAAATAAACGAAGTATTTAAACTGAGCGGAAAAGTTTTAAAAGTTTTATATTTATTACTAGTGATAGGATTTTTATACATTCTAACTCTTGTAATTAAAGAATGGACTATTATTCCAATAATATTAACTATATTAAAAATTATGAGTCCATTTTTCATAGGCTTTGTAATAGCTTGGTTACTGAATCCGTTTTGTTGTAAACTTACTGATAAAGGTGTCCCAAGAGGTGCTGCTGTAATATTAGTATTTGGTTTATTAATAATATTCCTTTACCTATTCTTATTAGCACTTATACCTGTATTAGGTCAACAAATAAACGATATTGTTTCAGCAATACCTGGAATATTAGGTGATGTTAAGTTTCATATAGATTCATTCTTTGAAACTATAAGTGATTCATCACTACTAGATTTAAATAATATAAAAGAGGAAATATATCTAACAGTTGAAACATTTGCAAAAAATCTTACAACATCTTTACCTTCACTCGTAATGAACTTTGTAAGTGCATTATTTAGTGGAATAGGAACTATATTAATTGGCTTTGTAATAGGATTTTACTTACTATTTAATTTTAATAATGTTACTGATCATTTGCTTAACATATTACCAAGAAAAGTAAGAAAAGAAGGCGCTTACATAATAAATGAAATATCAATAGTGATGCATAAGTTTGTAAATGGAACTTTATTAATCAGTTTAATATTATTTATTGTTTCAATTATAGGATTTACAATTATTGGCTTAAATGCCCCTGTACTATTTGCATTCTTCTGTGCAATAACAAACCTAATTCCATACATAGGGCCTTACATTGGTGGAGCACCAGCGGTATTAGTTGGTTTAAGTCAAAGTCCGTTAACAGGAATATTAGTACTTATATTTGTAATAATCGTGCAAGGACTTGAATCAACATTTTTACACCCTGTAGTAATAGGCAAGAAAATGGATTTACATCCAGTAACAATAGTAATATCATTATTGATATTTGGATATTTCTTTGGTATAATTGGAATGATTGTTGCAACTCCTATTGTAGCAATATTAAAAATAATATATATATTCTTAGATGCAAAGTTTGATTTCTTTGGATATACAAAAAATAAAAGCGTAAAAAAGGAAATAAGTAAAATTAAGAATGCTATGTAGAGAAGACTTGGTTGGTGAAAAAGTTTTAGCGCTAATTTGAAAGCTATTCCTTTAGTTAGAACTACTAGTTCTCGGTAAATATACCGTTATAAAAAACAAGTTAAAAAAAGGATGGTACCGTGCGTCTGCACTCCTTATACCATTCTTTTATTTTTTAGGAGGAAAAAATGGAATTAAAACAAACAAAACCTATAATATATTTGATAAGTGGAAAAGCTAGATATGGAAAAGACACAACTGCGAACTTTATTAAGGAAATATATGAAAGTACTGGAAAAAAAGTAATTAATTTACAATTTTCAAGTTACATAAAAGAATATGCTAAAAAAATAAGTGGCTGGGATGGTAAAGAAGAGACAAAACCTAGAGAACTATTACAAATATTAGGGACAGATATAATTAGAAGAAAAATAGATGAAGAGTTTTTTATAAAAAAAATAATTGATGATATAAAAGTGTATAGCTTCTTTTTTGATATAATAACAATAAGTGATGTAAGAGCGAAAAAAGAAATAATAAACGTAAGTGAAGCATTTGAAAAAGTTGTAAGTATAAATATAAATAGGCCTAATTTTGACAATGGGTTAACGGAAGAACAGAAAAAACATTTTACAGAAATAGATTTAGATGACTTTAATGAATTTAGTTATATATTATTAAATGATAAAGATCTAGGTACTTTAAAAAACAAAATAAAAGAAATGGTTGGTGAAATAAATGAAAAATATAACTAGAAGAGAATTAATAGATAAATATTTCGCTTTTTTTGAAAAAAGTGGACACAAAATTATTCCTAGTGCTAGTTTAATACCAGAAAATGATCCTAGTGTCTTATTTACAACAGCAGGTATGCATCCGTTGGTACCATACTTGTTAGGAACTCCGCATCCTATGGGTAAAAGACTGGTTGATGTACAAAAATGTATAAGAACAAGTGATATAGAATCAGTAGGTGATGATACACATTGTACATTTATAGAAATGTTAGGTAATTGGTCGTTAGGGGATTATTTTAAAGAAGAAGCAATAAAATGGTCATTTGAGTTTTTAACTAACGATGAGTATCTAGGATTACCACTTCAGAAACTTGCTTTCAGTGTATTTGAAGGAAATGAAAATGCACCTAAAGATACATATAGTGCTGAAGTATGGAAAAAACTTGGAGTAGAAGAAAAAAATATATATTTCTTAAGCAAAGAACACAACTGGTGGGAATTAGGAAGTGGGGAAGGTCCATGTGGCCCAGATACTGAAATGTTTGTTAAAGTTAAAGATTGTAATAATCCAAAATGTACACCAGCAGATAACTGTGGATGTATGGTAGAAATATGGAACGATGTATTTATGGAATATCAAGCAAAAGATGGGAAGTACATACCACTAGAACATAAAAATGTAGACACTGGAATGGGTGTTGAAAGAGTATTAATGACTTTAAATGGATTAAAAAGCGTATATGACATTGAAGTGTTTCAATTAGCAAGAAAGAAATTAGAAGAACTTACTGATACTAAATATGAAGAACATTTAAAAGAATATAGAGTAATATTGGATCATATGAGAACTTCGACATTTATATTGGCAGATGATATTAAACTAGTTCCATCAAATAATGGAAGAGGTTATGTATTAAGGAGATTATTAAGAAGAGCAATTAGATACATAAAAAAATTAACTAATGATGAAAAAGTATTAGAACAGTTAAGTAAAGTATTTATAGAATATTATAAAGAAGACTATGAAGAACTAAATAGAAATAGTGAAAATATAATAAACGAAATTGAAAAGGAATTAAATAAGTTTAACAAGACATTAAATTCAGGAATGAAAATGTTTGAAAAAACAGAAAAGAAATGTGATGGAATAATTGATGGAGAACATGCATTTAAATTATTTGACACATTTGGCTTTCCACTTGAATTTACATTAGAATTAGCCGAAGAAAAAGGGTTAAAAGTGGACATAGATGGATTTAATCAAAAGATGAGAGAACATCAAGAATTATCAAGAACAGCATCTAAAGGAGACTTTAAAGGAGGGTTGGCTGATAATTCATATGAAAGCACCAAGTACCACACTCTAGCACATATAATGTTAGCAGAGCTTAAAGATATGTTTGGTAAAGAAGTAGTTCAAAAAGGTCAAAATATAACACCTGAAAGATTAAGATTTGATTTTCCGTTAGATCACAAAATGACAGAAGAAGAAAAAGAAGAATTGACTAAAAGAGTAAATGAGGTTATTGAAAAAGAAATAGAAGTTACTAGAGAAGA
Source organism: uncultured Bacilli bacterium (assembly GCA_944350335.1). GTDB lineage: Bacteria > Bacillota_I > Bacilli_A > RF39 > UBA660 > CALVVN01. Next base: position 13,199 of record CALVOQ010000018.1, on the reverse strand, counting down.
AATGACTTATGATGAAGCTAAAAAAAGTGGAGCAGAAGGTATATTTACTGATAGATATGGAAGTCTTGTAAGTGTTTATACAATTGGAGACGTTTCAAAAGAAATATGCGGTGGGCCACATGTTAAAAATACTAAAGAATTAGGGAACTTTAAAATAATAAAAGAAGAAAGTAGTGCAGCAGGAATAAGAAGATTAAAAGTAATATTAGAAGACAAATAAAAACACCATATGGTGCTTTTTATATTACCTTTTTTCTCTTTTTATAAGTTTTGCATGAACAACTAATTTTTCATCATTCGCATAACAAGTGGAAAGAGTTAATATTTTATCATCAGTATTAACTGAAGTACCAAAGTTATAAGCAGTTCTAGAAGAAATCATATTTAAAAAATCATTATAATCAGAATCACTAGTAAAGTTAACTTTTAAATAATCACTTGTAGTGGGTAAGTGATAAACACTAAATACTTGCCATAAAGTATTTTCATACGGAGTAGACAACTTAATTACATAGTTATCACTATCATCTAACCATCCACTTCTTAAAATATTCTTTAGTGAGCCAAACATTGTTTTATCAAGTCTACTATGAGCATAAATAATAGTATTTTTATTAAAATCTTCTGCATTGTTTCTATAATCCATAAAAACCCACCCAGCATCATTGTAAGATTTATCAAATGCTCTAGTCAAATAGTACTCATTATTAGTCGTTTGAACAATGGGGTAATTGATATTAGTTCCATTTACTTGAATCCAACCAACTGTGTCACTATTATCATTTATAAGTTCTTCAAAATCAACGTTGATGAGGTTCATCTTAATATAATCCCAATAAGGATCAAATTCATCAGCATTAGCCTGATTAATAATTTCGGTGTTAATTCCATCAGAAACGATAGTTAAATTGGATTTAGTAATAATCTCATTAATTTGTTCATCAATATTTTTAGAATCTTTATACCAATTAATACCTTCATTAATTGATATGATTAAAAGTGAAATACATAAAAACATAAATGAAACAAGTAAAACATTGGTCCACTTAATTTTTCTTATGATTATCTTGTTATTTTTCTTCTTAATTTTTTTCATGACTAATATAAATTATAATATAAAAAATACTATTTGTATAGTATTTCTCTTATCGGTTTGTCTTTATGAGATTTATAAAATTCATGATCAAATAAACAAAACTTTAATGATTTATAATCAATAAACTCTCGACCACGGAGTTCTTTTATATACGTTTTACTAAATGCTTTTTTAGAGTAATCGGTAAGTACTAATAATTGCATCCCTATAATCATACCGGCCAAAACATAAATCATAGTAGAAGCATATGTTGCAAAAATACCTTGTATGCTAATCGGTAATAAATCTATATATAGTGGCGATGCAAGTAATATAAAACTTAATATAATTGTAGCTGCTAATAAAATCGTTTTTCTTTTACCAAGTTTGCTAGATTGTACGTTTTTATTGTCTTTATAAGCTATAGTATTTACTACAACTATAGCAAGTTCTAGTAAAAGTGGAAATATCATAATAACTCTTATGTATGATAAAATGCTTAAACTTACAATACTAAACAATTTATCACATATTCCGTCAAGCAAACTTCCAAAAAATGTTTCAACTTTCCATAATCTTGCCAATTTTCCATCAATTGCATCTGTAGAAAAAATTATTAAAACCCACACAGATACAATTGCCGGTCCATGGTAATAATATATAGATGGTAGTAAAAAAGAGCCAATTAGTCTGATAGACGTCAACAAATTAACAATAATTAATTTTATTAAATAACTCTTAGTATATTTCATATAAAACCTCTATGTATAATTATATTAAAAATAATTTAAAAAGGCAAATTGTAATTATTAAAAGATCTATATAATGTACCTGGGATAAGTATAATATTTTTGCTACTTGCCAATTCACTAACACTAACAATATCGTATCCCATTTCTTGTAACGCAGGGATGCTCATTTTAACTGCCTCAAGTGTTTCTTTGTATATTTCGTGCATTAAAACTATACAACCATCACAAGCATTAGTGATGATATGCTCATATGTGTGTTGTGAATCTCTATAAAGCCAATCTTGAGTATCAATATTCCATTTTATAATTGCAAAAGGAATTTTTTCTCTTACACTAAGCTTAGAATTGCCGTAAGGAGGTCTAAATAGTTCTATATTTTTTCCGGTTATTTCATTGTATATAATGGTAGTAGAATTGATTTCTTCTTCTAGTTCGGCTTCAGAAATTCTATCTAAGTTCTTATGACTATAGGAATGACTGCCTATTTCCATACCATTATTAGTGGTGTACAAAACAGCACTTTGGTTATATTTCATTCTGTTTCCTAGCATAAAGAAAGTTGCAGTAGAATTATTTATTTTTAAAGTATCCACTAAATCTTTTGTGTAATCGCCTGGTCCATCATCAAAAGTAAAAGCAATCATTTTTTTACGTCCATTAGTTGTGTCAATCAACACTTCATTATTGTAATCTAAATAAAGTTCCGGAACATATGGAGTATCAAATAAATCAAAATTAAAATAAAAGTGAACCCCTTTATCTGTAAATTTAAGATTATAATCCTTTGCACTTAGTGATTTAACTTTATTTACAATTGAATCGCTATATTTAATACTTAGTAAATTAAAAATTTTTTCAAAATCTATATCATAATAATTGGTAGCATTAACTAGAGAGTTATTCATTTCATAGTTAAAACTTTTATAATAAAGCATATCATTTAAAGAATTATCTATTGTAAAAAATATGTTGACAAATTCATCTTTAAGATATATCTCATAATTTATTTTTAAATTTTCGCCATTATTTAAAATAAAATTATTTATATAATCATAAATGAAACTCTTAATTTCATTGGTGATTTCTTTGTTTGCAAACTTTGGATAATGTGCATCAATACTATAATTATTACGTTCAATACTAATAGATCTTTTCTCATAATCATGTAAGTTTATTGCCGTATTGTTTGTCTCATCAGAAAAGTCACTAACACTTATAAATAAAAAAAGTGATAAATACAATAAGCAAAGACAAATAATATATTTAAAAATGTAACTATAAATATTCATATTATCACCAGAAACAATTATATCACGTAAGTTTACACAAAAATAATTATTCTTCTTAAATAATATTTAAAATGTAAAACAAATATGATATATTTGTTTTAAGAGGAAGATAATCATGAAAAAAAACTATAAAAAGTCATCGTTAGGTTTAAATGAAAACATTATTTCAATAATACCTTATCTAAGTGTAATATTATCGTTTTTTGATGTTACCAAATGGTTTTGTTGGGTTATACCTGTCATTCTATTTTTGTTGGAAACTAAAAGTGTTTTTGTTAAAAAAAATTCGATTTTAGCGTTTATAATATATATAATACAATTGATTTTATTTGGTTTAATTTACGTGCTATTTTCAAGTAATGAAGTGTGTGCTTGGGGTAATTGCCAAGAAATACCAAGATATTTAACTACTAATGGTAATAATATGATTTTTATGGTTTCGCTTGTTATATGTTTTGTTAATGCATTTCTAGCATATAAAGCATTCAAAAATGATATAGTGAATGTTCCAGGGCTTAACACATTTTTAAATAAGTTAACAGGGAATTTAAATACATTAAAGAGTACAATAGATAAATAATAAAAAGTCTAGAGTTTAATTTCTAGGCTTTTATAATACAATTTAGTGATTTTTTAAACCTATTTTTATCACTTTTTTCAATTATCAAATAGTAATATTTTATTCTATACTTAAATAGTAGTTGTTTTAATTACATTGATAATTTTTATATCCATAGTCTATTGCCGCTTCTTTGTTAAATGCCCAATAATTATAACTGCTGTTGCCTACACGCTGAATCATACAATCATAATTTGAAAAATAATTTCCATATCCATCAATAACAAAAACAATATTTTCATCAAAAAAGTCTAATTTCCTTTTTACATATATTGAAGTATATCCATCTAGAAGTTCATTTAAAACATCGTTTGTATTGTTATACTTTATTTGTGTTTTAATATATTTATCACTCACTTCTGAATAGTCTTGTTCTATATTTTTATTTTTATACAATAAATAAAAGTTTAAAGATAATGACATAACAAACAAAATGATTAAGGTTATAATTATTATTTTTTTATAATCGGTTTTAATGATTTTTGATGTCTTTTTTTTGATTTGTGTTTTATTTGTATTTGCTGTTAAACTTTTTTTATTTTTTACTCTATTTAGCCATATATAGTTATTAAGAAAATAGTAAAAAACCGCTGGTGCTATATTCCAACTAGTTGTATCTATTTTTAAAAGTAATCGCAATGCGTAGAAAAAAATAGAAAATATAATACTATTTATAATGTTAATTATTTTTATTTCTTTTTTTGTCCAGTTTTGATTTTTTTTAGAAAAAGTAAGGAATGGTAGTGACATATATGCAAAAAATGTAATAACTAAATCTATTAATATTGAGAGAATATTATAAGTCATATCTTTCGCTTCTTTCTTTTCTGCACAAATTCAAATAAAACTTAAATAGTAATCGTTTCACATTTACACCTCTTTAAAATATATTTTAACATAATATAATACGAAACGCTTCTTTTTCTATAAAAAAATAAAATTTAAATAATTATTCTTTTCCTATTTATGAATTAATATTTTTAAATTAATTTTTATAAACATATGGTGTTGTTTTAATTTCGACCTTTTTAGTAAGAACTGAATAAATGCGACAATTATTATCGTCAAAAGGAATATATTTAAATGCCAAGTAAAACAATATTTTAGTTCATGTATTGTTTTTTCTATTTTATACAAATAAATTATGCGCTACCTACCGTTTGAGAGTAATTTTTAGAGTAATAAAAACACCGAGACCTATATTCTTGGTGTTTAAGTAACATATTTTGGTGATTCCTCAGGGGCTCGAACCCTGGACCCACAGATTAAGAGTCTGTTGCTCTACCAACTGAGCTAAGGAACCAGTACTGGATTAATTTTATCATAGATTTACTGATTAAACAAGTTGAAAGTATAATTATTTTTTGATAAAATTAACAAGGGATGTGATTTAATGAGCAATACTACTATTTTTAATAAGGAAATTATACAAAATGCTAATGCAAAAGAAGTAATGAGGGAAATATGTGAGGATTTAGAAGAAAGAGGATATAATTCAATTAAGCAAATTGTTGGTTATTTAATAAGCGGTGATCCAGGATACATATCAAGTTACAAAGAGTGTAGAACAAAAATTCAATCTCTAGATAGAAATAGTTTAATTGAATTAATGTTAAAAGAATATATAAAATGAGATATTTAGGAATTGATTATGGTTTACACATGGGCATCAGCGTAAGCGATGAGAAAAATTCGTTTGCGTATCCATTATGTATTTTAAACAAAAAAGAAAATATTATAGAGAAATTAGGAGAGATAATTGAAGAATACAATATAACGAGTATAGTAATAGGAAACCCATTAAATCTTGACGGAAGCGAAAGTTTAAAAAGCAAAGAGGTATTGAATTTTACTGAAAAATTAAAAGAAAACTTTAATTGTGAAGTGGTATTGGTAGACGAAAGGTTAACTACTGTTGAGGCAAATAAGATGCTACTAGAAACTAAAGGAAAAAAAAGAAAAAAAATAATAGATGCCATTAGTGCAACAATTATTCTTGACTCATATTTAGGGAGGAGCAACAATGGAAAATAATACTATAGTTTTAAAAAATAAAAATGGTAAGAAAAAAACTTATAGAGTAATATTTGCAACACAAAGTAGTGAAGTAGGCAAAAACATAATAATTTATACTGACGACAAAGTTAAAAATGAAGAAGTAAATGCATATGCGATTAAAATAAACATGGATGGAAAATATAAAAAAGTTACGAAAAAGGAATTTGATTTTTTAAAGGGAATGTTAAATAATTTCCAAAAGTGAGGTATTTAAAATGGTAAAAAGAAAGCTAAATGTTAAAAGGTTGATAATTGCATTGGTAATGTTGATTTTAATCTTATCGTTATTTGTAATATCACTATTCTTTTTTATGTTAAGTCCAGTGGCAAATAGTAAAAGCGATATAGAATATGAAATCGCCTCAGGAGTTACACCATATCAAGTATTTAAAGATTTAGAAGAAAAAGGGATAATAAGAAGTGAACTATTTGCAAAAATATATACAAAATTGGTTAATAGTGACTTAGCTTTTAAAGCTGGAACATACAAACTTAATGATTCAATGAGTACCATCGAAATTATAGAAGTTCTAAGTGGAACAAATTATAGCAGTGGTAAACAAGTAAGTCTTACTTTCAAAGAAGGTTTTGAAATGGTTGATTTAATAGAAATAATAACTACTAATACGGGTATAACAAAAGAACAAATTGAAGAAACTTTATCTGATGAAGAATATTTAAGGTCATTGATAGAAGAATACTGGTTCATTACTGAAGACATATTAGATGAAGAAATATATTATAGTTTAGAAGGTTATTTATTTCCAAATACATATTTTATAAATCCAGAAGGAACAATAGATGATGTGATAAAAACAATGTTAAATGAAACGGAAAAAATACTAAATAAATACAAAGATGATATAGAAAAAAGTGAATATAGTGTTCATGAAATAATGACACTAGCAAGTATAATAGAAAAAGAAGCAACATTGGATGAAGACAGACCATTAGTTGCAAGTGTGTTCTATAATAGGTTAGACGCAAACATGGCGTTTGAAAGTTGTGCAACACTAGGCTATGCTATAGGAGAATGGAAACTTACTTACACGGAGGAAGACAAAAATACGGATTCTCCGTACAATACATACATGTATGCTGGCTTTCCGCCTGGGCCTGGAAACAATCCGGGAGAAGAAAGCATAAAAGCAGCGATATATCCAGAAGAAAGCGATTATTACTATTTCATGGCGGACGTATGTAGCGAAAACCCAAAAACATATTTTTCAGAAAATTATAGACAACATGTAAACTATGTACACCAATATTTAACATGTTTTTAAGGAGGAACAGTGACAATTCATGAACTAAGAAAAAGTGCAATAGATAATAACATTCCAATTATGCAAGATGATGCGATTGAGTACATAAAAAGAAGAATAAAACTCTTTAACTTAAACAAAATATTAGAAATTGGAACAGCAGTAGGTTATAGTGCAGTACAAATGGCGAGTGTAAGCGATAAAGTACATGTAACTACAATAGAAAAAGATGCCGAAAGATTTATGATGGCAACTAAGAACATAAAAGCATTAGAAATGAATGAACAAATAGATTTGATATTTAATGATGCACTGAAATTAGATATAGTAGAAAAATATAATTTGATCGTGATAGATGCTGCAAAAACTCAAAATACACATTTTTTTGAGAAGTATAAGAAAAATCTACTAAACCATGGATTTATTATAGTTGATAATGTTAATTTTCATGGTTTAGTTGGTAAAAGCCAAACAATACAAAACAAAAATCTTAGACAACTGGTTTCTAAAATTGAAGATTTTTTAGAATATTTAAAGACACAAGAAAATGAATTTTATATAGACATAATAGATGATGGGGATGGTCTCGCTGTTTGTCAAAAAATTTGATGAACATAATATAGTTGTTGATACTTAAAGATAATTATAAAATTTACAAAAAAATAATGAACTAAGATTATATAATAAATAACCATTTTTTTGAGCATGCATATAATAGTAAGGTGCACATAATAGTGAATATGTTATTTTATAGAAGCAAGGAAGTAGTAGGCGCGATTTTATTGGTTGTGTTTTGTTTAGTGGTGCAATGCTAACTTTTATTCATTAAAAACAAAACTGAGATGAAGCACTTATATTGTATCGGTATAGTAATTAATGAATATAAAATATTACTAATGCATAGAATAAATAACATACTTGCTGATATTGAATTTAATTGTTACTTAATTTTTGACAGGATTAAAAATAAGGTAGGTGCGTCACTTTTTTATTATAAGGCTCCTAGCATTACAAAATAATATTCTACTGGAGGTGAGAACTAAAAGATTTGGCCATTAGTCTTATAATAAATAATATATCACTTAGATAAATTAAATTTCAAAATCAGTACAATTGTTTGGCACCATAAAAGTAAAAATAGATTGACTTTTTTAATAAAAAGTAGTATCATTATGACTTAATGAAGGAAGGGATAGATGACATGAAAAAGAAAGAAATATTCTTAACAAGCCAAGGATATTTAGATTTAGAAAACGAGTTAAATTATTTAAAAATAGATAAAAGACAAGAAGTTATGCAAACATTAAAAGATGCACGTGCATTAGGGGATTTGTCAGAGAATTCTGAATATGATCAGGCACGAAGTGATCAAGAGGCTTTAGAGGCAAGAATAAGAGAATTAGAATATACTTTAGAAAATGCTATTATAATAAATGAAGAAAATATTGATAAAAATACTGTTAATGTAGGAAGTACGGTACAATTACAATATGATGGGGAAGATGATGTTGAAGAATATAAAATTGTAGGAAGTCAAGAAGCTGACCCATTCAACAATAAAATATCTAATGAAAGCCCAATTGCTGCTGCAATCTTAAATCAAAAGGTAGGAAGTACTGTAGAAGTATCATCACCTGATGGTGTATACAAAGTAAAAATAGTAAAAGTAGCATAAACTACCAAATTGGTAGTTTTTATATTGTATTTATTGTAAAAAAGGCAAAATGACCCATAGTTTGCACAGAATAACGATTTTGATTAATAACTTTTTTTACATCCCCTTTATATTTTACTTTTTATATGATAAAATATTAATAGAATAGAAGGGATGTAAATGAAAGTATTATGTATAGGGCATTCAAGTTATGATATAACTTTACCAGTTAGTGAATACCCAAAGGAAAACACAAAGTATAGAGTAAATAGTAAGTACGAATGCGGAGGAGGTCCAGCGGGAAATGCGGCATATTTACTTGGAAAATGGGGAGTAGAAACTTATTACCTAGGAATGGTAGGAAACGACACATTTGGAAATAAAATAATAGATGAATACAAGAGTGTGAATGTGGATATAAGACTACTTGAAGTAAGCAAAGAAGAAGATACAACTATAAGTTTTATATTAGTTAATGAAAAAAATGGTAGCAGAACACTATTCAATTATGCAAAAAAGAGACCAGAATTAAAACAAATTGAGTATGATTTTGAACCGGATATAATACATACAGATGGATATTTTTATGAAGCAAGTAAAAAAGCATTTGAAAGATTTCCGAATGCAATAAAAGTGATAGATGCAGGAAGAATAAATGACGAGTTATTGGAATTATGCACACTTGTTGATTATTTAGTTTGTTCAAAAGGCTTTGCTGAAACAGTTGCAAAAGAAAGATTTGATTTTAATAATAATGATAGTTTAAAGAGTATATATGAAAAATTAGAAGAGAAATTTAAATGTCAAATTGTAGTTACACTTGAAGAAAAAGGATGCTTGTATAAAGCCAACGATAAAATAAAAGTAATGACAGGATTAAAAGTAGAAGCAAAAGATACTACAGGCGCGGGAGATATATTTCATGGAGCATTTATATATGGGTTAAGTAAAAAGCTTTCATTAGAAAAAAGTCTTAAGATTGCTAATATAACTGCAGGCTTATCAGTTAAAAAAATAGGTTCAAGATTAAGCATACCAAATGTGGAAGAAGTATATAAAATATATGACAAAAATAGATGATCCTTTTATAAACATACTACCTCAGATAGATTTACATGGAGAAAATTCACTAACTTCTTTAATTTTAATAGACCAGTTTATAAACGACAATATTAAATTAAGGAATTACAAAATAGTTTTAATACATGGTAAGGGAAGCGGAATTTTAAGAAAAACTATACATAAATATTTAAAAAATGATAAAAGAGTGATAGAATACAAAACTGACAACTTAAACGATGGGATAACTGTTGTAACTTTAAGGGGGTAAAAATGCAACAATATTTTTCGCAACATAAAGATGATAATATCTTAAAACTAGATAAGGAAGACGAAAACCATATTAAAAATGTAATGAGGTTTAAGCCAGGAGAAGAAGTAATAGTTGTACATGAAAATATTATGTATTTATGCGAATTTATGGAAAACTTACTGGAGACAAGAATAAAGCAGATATTAAAAGAAAACAAAAAAAGTCGTTTTATAACTGTTTACATACCAATATTACAAGAAGAAAAAATGAGTTTTATTATTGAAAAAGGTACTGAAATGGGTATTGATGAATTTATTCCGGTGCAATTTAATAGATGTAAATATAAAATAAAGAATGAAGCAAAGATAAAGAAACTAAAAAGATGGGGAAAAATCGCAAAAGAAGCTGCAGAACAAAGTAGGCAATTTAGAATACCAACTATAAGAGATATACAAACCATTGACGCATTAAAACCGACAAATGGTGTAAATATTTTGTGTTCACTTGACACAAACGGAGTAAAACCAATTAAAGAAGTATTAAATAGTAATAATGTTTATGGTACAATAAACTTGTTATTTGGACCAGAAGGTGGAATAACAAATGAAGAAGAAGACAAACTAGTAGAAAAAGGTTTTATTAAAACTAGTTTAGGAGATACTGTTTTAAGGACTGAAACAGTTATTATATATTTGACTTCTATTATTAATTATTTAAGTTAGTGAGGTAGTTAAAATGAGTAGTTGGAATGAATTTGTAGAAATTGTTTTACATGGAGAATATTTTATAATATTTATTGCAGTTTTAATGATAATAATTGCATCAATAATTATTTACCTAATAAAATTACAAATAACAAGTTCATTTAATGAATTAGATACTGAAAAAGTAGAAACTATAAGAACAAAAAAAGAAGATAACGAGAAAAATGATAAAAACATATTAGTTCAATCACAGTTTAACTTTGATAATAGTGAACTAGATAACAATGAGTTTCAAGTATCGGATGATATATTAGAAAAAACACAAGAACTCAAAGAAATAGTTGAAGATATTAGTGAATACGAAAACAAAGAATATGAACATATAGAGCAATACGAAAAAGAGCAAGAGGAAAGTGCCATAATAAGTTATGAAGAATTAAAGCAAAGGAAAAGTGACATAAAAACAGGGAAAATATTATTAGATGATGAAACAACAAAAAATTATGAAGAAGAACAAGAAGAGAAAGCGATAATAAGTTATGGTGAATTACTAGAGAAAGCAAGTCAGACTATGTTGGCATACAAAGATGAAAACGTGCCTGGAATAAAAATTACTAGAGTATCTCCTATTAATGAAGGAGAATCTACAGAAATAAAAAATCCATATTATAAAGAAGAAGAATTTTTAAAAATGTTGAAAGAGTTTCGCGCGAGTCTATGAAATATTATATTTATACATTAGGATGTAAAGTTAATAATTATGAAAGTGAATATGTTAAGAGCCTTTTAGATAACAAAGGCTTTATTTTTGATAACGAAAAACCAGATATTATAATAATAAATACATGTACTGTTACAAATTCAAGTGATAAAAAAAGCAGAAAAATGATCAAAAGATTTAGAAAAGCATTTCCTAATTCAATTCTTGTTGCAATGGGGTGTTATATACAAAATAGTAATGGTAATGTTGATGATTGTGATATAGCGATTGGAAATAAAGATAAGAGTAAAATAATTGAATATATAGAAGAATATTTACAAAATAAGCAAAAAATAATAAAAATATATGATATGAACAATGTTGAATTTGAAGAAATGGAAATAAAAAAATATAAATCACACACTCGTGCATTTGTTAAAATTGAAGATGGATGTAATAATTTTTGTTCGTACTGTATAATTCCGTATGTAAGAGGAAGAGTGCGAAGTAAAGACTTTAACAAGGTTTTAGAAGAGGTAAAATACTTAGTAAGCAATGGACATAAGGAAATAGTTTTGACTGGTATTCATATAGGTCAATATACAAGTGAGGGAAAAACACTTTATGATTTATTAAAAGAACTTGTACAAATAAATGATTTACATCGATTACGAATATCATCCATTGAAGTAGTAGAGTTAAATGATGATATAATCAATTTAATTAAAAAAGAAAGAAAACTTGTAAGTCATTTGCACATTCCACTTCAAAGTGGAAGTGATAAAATATTGCAATTAATGAATAGACGATATGATACTCATTACTTTGCTAAAAAGATTGAACAAATAAAAAAGGCTAGAAGAGATATATCAATTTCAACAGATTTAATAGTTGGATTTAATGGAGAGAGTGAAAAAGAGTTTACTGAAAGTTATGAATTTTGTAAAAAAGTGGGATTTTCCAAAATACATGTTTTTCCTTATTCAAAAAGAACAGGTACTTTGGCTTCTTCGTTGGAAGATGTCGTTGATGAACGAGTAAAAAAATTAAGAGTTAGTAAGTTTTTGGAATTATCTAATGTTTTGGGAAAAGAATATGTAAATAAATTTATAGGAAAGGAATTACCTGTACTAATTGAAGAAGAAAAAGGTGATTATTCGTATGGTTATACAGATAACTATATACGAGTAAAAGTTGACAAAAAATATAAACATAATCAAATTTATAATATAAGAATAGATACAAAAAATATAACAATTGACAATAATAGACAAAAACTATAAAATAATATTGAAAGGTAAGGATATAATTGAAATACGAAACATTAGTATAATTAAGGATTTTTTATGAACTATTATTATTAATAAATAATAAGTTTATGTTTCTTGTTTTGATTTACCAAAAATATATATAAAGTATGTGGCTTTTGTGTATTAAAAGGTGAATAGTTAATGCTAGTGAAAATAAAAGAATTTATAAAAAAAAGAATAAGTAAATGGTTTGTACTCAGCTTTGTAGTGTTTATATCTTTGGTTATCGCAGGTGCTTCTTGCGTGGTTTTTGTGATGAGTGCAGAAAAATATGGAACTAGCGAGATGTTTATATCAAACTCAATGTGTGGAATAGATAATGAAAATAAAAGTGAAGGCAGATTGAACAAGATAAATAATTATAATATAGACGAAAAAGTAGTTGCTAAAATGATAAGTGAAACATCAACAACAAGTACATATACAAATGCAGTTAGTAATTTAAATAATTTTTATAATAATTT
>CALVOQ010000017.1 GCA_944350335.1 uncultured Bacilli bacterium | reverse complement strand
AGGTTAGAGGTGGAAGAATAGTGATATTTTGAGCTGACTAATACTAATAGATCGACAATTTAACTAATTTTAATTTGTTTGTTCACATTATCTTGTTTTGAAAGAACAAATATTGTATAATATAATAAAGTTTATTGGTGACGATAGCAAAGTGGATACACCTGTTCCCATCTCGAACACAGAAGTTAAGCACTTTAACGGCGAAGATAGTGTAAGCGAAAATAGCAAGTTGCCAATATTTTTTTATTTAATAAATTATTGATATAATACTTAATAATTGGTATAATTATCATATGGCGTAATTGGTGAAGTGGTTAACACACCAGTTTGTGGCACTGGCATGCGTGGGTTCGATTCCCACATTACGCCCCATTGGGAAATCTGTTTGAACTTTTAATAGTTTGAACTTAAATATGGAAATATCAATTTCAACAGAAGTTGATATTTTTTGTATTTAAGAATGGACGAAATTAGCTGATTAATATTATTACTAAACAACTTGAGTTTGATGAAGTATTAAAAAGGAAAATAGAATTTGTATATGGATTTTGCAATACTACTCAAACTATTATTAATGGAAATATTATAAAAATTGAAAGAACTAATCTATCATATATTGAACTACATAGAATTATTATTAAAGGTATTACATTCCTAATATTTAATTATTCTAAAACTTTATATGTAGGAGTTCAGAAAAATCACTTGAAATAAAGGATCAAGAGAACTTTATTAAATGTATGTATAATTATAACTTCTATCAAAAAAGCCTTAAAATTGGCAAAATATAGCTATTATGCTTTTTAACGGCGACTGTGAAAAATTTGACTTATAATGTAGTATGTGTTAATATACAGTTTAACAAAGAAGGGATTTTTATGAATAAAGAGGAGTTACTAGTTTTAAAGGAAAAAATAGAAAAATTATCAGATAAAGAAAAAAATTTAAGAAGTAAATACTTAAAACAATTAGCAACAGGTGAAATATATGGACCTTTAACCGGATATTCAAGTATTGATATGCCTTGGTTACCTTTTTATAGAGAAAATCCTATCAAGAATATAAATCCAAATCAAATTATGTATGATATGGTTTTTAATCAAGAGAATATGGATAAGGAAGCTATTGGTTATTTAGGTACTACATGGACATATAAGAAATTAAAACAAGAAGTTGATAAATGTGCTGATGCCTTTCAAAAGCATGGTGTAAAAACTGGTGATGTTGTGCTAATTGGGGTATCAAATTCTCCAGAATCAATTGTAAATTTATTAGCTTTAAATAAATTAGGCGCTGTATCAAAATGGTTTGATTTAAGAACTAGTGAAAGTGGAATTCAAGAATATGCAAATTCCAGTAATTGTGAATATATGGTTGCATTCGATATGCTTTTACCTAAAATAGAAAAAATTGTAAATAATACAAAGTTAAAGAAAGTAATTATAACTAGTCCAGTCGGACCAGTTAATATATTCATTAAAGGAATTTTTAATTTAAAAAATGTATTAAATAAGAAATACAATAAAATTCCAAAGGATGATAGATTTATTAAATATTGTGACTTTATAAAATTTGGTAGTGATAATTCTAAAATTGAATGTGTAAAATTTGATAAGGAAAGGCCAACTATAATGATTCAATCAAGTGGTACAACTGGAAAACCAAAAACAATTGTGCATTCAGATTATTCAATAACTCAATGTACTCGCGAAATTGCATATTCAGATTTACCATTAGGAGAAAATAAACAATTATTAGTTGCATTGCCACCATGGATTGCATATGGTATTGGTGATGCTATGATATTACCTTTATCATTAGGTACAAAAATTGAATTAAGTCCTAATTTTGATCAAGATGCAGTATTTAAAAACGTTGGAAAATTTACCATTGCCTTTGCAGCTCCATTTCATTATAGATACTTACGAGATAATATAGATAAATTATCTAAAAAACAAAGAAAACAATTTGAAAAAGTCGAATGTTTAGTATCTGGTGGAGATAAAATTACTGTAGAAGAAAATAAAGAATTTGAAGAAATATTTAATGCAGTAGTTGTAAATGGTTATGGAAATAATGAAGGCTGGGGAGCTTTAACTGTTAATCCTATGCAACACAATAAATATGGTACAGTTGGAATACCAAAATATGATGAGGTAATTATAAGTTATGATTCTGAAAAAGGAATTGAATTGCCGTATGGAGAAATCGGAGAAATATGTTCATTAGCTAATACCCAATTTATTGAATATGAAAATAATCAAGAAGCAACAAATGAATGTAAAGTATTACATGATGATAAAAAAGTATGGTTACACACAGGCGATTTAGGATACATAGATCAAGAAGGATTTCTTCATTTAGGTGGAAGATCAAGAAGAGTTATTGTTAGACTTGGATTTAAAATTTCTGCGTATACTATTGAAGATAACATATCATCTAATGAATTTGTTAAAGAATGTGTAGCAGTATCAGTAAATGATGAAACTGAAGAACACGCTCCAATGGTTTATGTCGTTTTAAAAGAAGAATATAAAAATCAAGAGGAAGCAATTAAAGAAATTATTTTTGATAAATGTTTAAGTACTTTAAAAGAATATGAAGTTCCAAAATATATACAAATTGTTGATGAACTTCCATATACACAAAATGGTAAATATGATTTTAGAGAGTTAGAAACACGAGGAAATGCTTTTGTAGATTGGGAAAAATCTATTATTAAAAAAAAGTATAAGAAGAGGTAAATTCTTCTTTTTATTTGGTTAATAAAAAATATAAGCATATGGTATAATATTATCGCAAGGTGGTGTTTTATGTTTTTAGAAGGAATAAATAATACAATGATGTTCTCAATTATATCTTTAATTTATATGTTCTTTTTTGGAATTTCATTTATATTAAAGAGGAAAGTTAAATCAATGGAATTAACAATATTTATATGGTTAATAATAACTAATATTGTTAGTTTATTGATGGAATGTTTTATTGTCGCACTCTTGATTATAAATAGTAATCTTATAAATATTATATTAAAATTATATAATTGTTGTATTTTTACTTATGTTTATTTTATAGGTTTATACTCATATATACTAGTTTCTAAAAAAGAAACACTTAACTTTAAAAGTCTAAAGTTTATAGTCTATTTATTATTTTATGTAATTATGTGTACGATCATTTTGAGTTTACCCGTATATTTAAATGATGAAATTTATATGCAATATTCTTACGGGCCAAGTGTAAATTCATTATTTATAGGAATTGGAATATTACTAATTGCAATAATCATATTGTTAGGAATAAATATAAAAAGTATAAAGAGAAAGAAAGCTTCTCCAGTATTTGTTTTATTATTACTTTTAAGTTTTAATGCAATAGTGCAATATATATATCCTAATATCTTATTAGCAAACTCTATATTAAGTCTTGTAACGTTTATGATGTATTTTACTGTGGAAAATCCAGATATAAAAATGTTATCACAAGTAACTCTCGCTAAAGAACAAGCAGAAAAAGCAAATAGAGCAAAAAGTGATTTTTTGTCTAGTATGAGTCACGAAATAAGAACGCCTTTAAATGCTATTGTGGGTCTATCGGAAGATAATTTAAGTTACAAAGATAAATTACCGACTGAAGTAATTGAAAATTCAATAGATATACAAAATGCCAGTCAAACATTACTTGAAATAGTAGGTAATATATTAGACATCAATAAAATTGAATCAAATAAATTAGAAATAACAAATAGTATATATAAACCGAGAGAAGAAATAACAAAATTGTGTAAAGTTACAACAACCCGTATTGGAGATAAACCAATAGATTTTAAACTTGATATAGCCGAAGATGTTCCTTTTGAACTGATAGGAGATAAAACACATGTTAAGCAAATAATAAACAATTTATTATCAAATGCAATTAAATATACAGAACAGGGAAGTATATATTTACGAGTTAAATGTATAAATCAAAAAGATATATGTAATTTAATTATTTCAGTTCAAGATACAGGTAGAGGAATAAAAGCTGAGTTAATAAATAAATTATTTAAAAAATTTGAAAGACTTGATGTAGAAAAAAATACAACTACAGAGGGAACTGGATTAGGACTTGCCATTACGAAATCATTAATAGATATGATGGGTGGAAATATAAACGTACAAAGTCAATTTGGAACAGGAACAATCTTTGTAGTTCAAATACCACAAAAAATTAATAAATTAGTACAATCATTAACAGATACACAAGTAATCAATATTGACCAGAAAATGAGAAAAGCAAATGAACAAAAAGAAATAGTTTCTGTAAATACTGAAGAAATACATCAAGTTGATTATGGAAATAAAAAAATATTATTAGTAGATGACAATAAATTAAATCTAAAAGTTGTAAGTCGTGCAGTTTTATCGTTTAATTTTGAGATTGATGAATGTTATGATGGGTTAGAATGTCTTGATAAAATAAATAGTGGCAACAAATATGATTTAATTTTAATGGATATTATGATGCCTAATTTAGATGGAGAAAAAACTATTGCTAAATTAAAAGAAAATCCAGAGTTTAAAACACCAGTTATTGCACTAACGGCAGATGCTGTAGCAGGTGCTAGAGAGAAATATATAAGTGAAGGTTTTGTTGACTATCTTGTTAAACCATTTAGTAGAGAACAATTAAAGGAAAAGCTAGATATTATTTTTTTGGATTGTAAAAATAGAACTGTTAACATTGATAAAGATTTACAAAAAGAACTCTCTGATATGAATGTACCATTAAACAATATAAATTCTGATAATAATAGGACAAATGATTTAAGTGACGATAAATGGGGAGATGTTTCTAAATATGTAATTACTAGTCAAAAAAATACTGATGATGAAAGTAATTAGTATAAAGCTGGAGTTAATTAAAAGGATTAACATATGTTAAAATATTCACTAAAAAGATAATACTTCCAAAATTTATATGACCCTTAAATTATATAGTTTTAATAGTTTTTTCTGAAAACTATTTTAAATAAAATAGAAGTTGGTATAATTAGATTACAATTGATTTAGAGGATTCTTTATAGGCAAATGTTTCTTAATTAAGGAATTAGAACACCCCATATATTTAATAAAAGTCATAACGGCTTTTTTATTTTACACAATTTTACAAATAATTAAATATCTTGCAATTATATTACTTTTTACGTATAATAAAATAGGAAGTGTATAAAATGAAAAAAAATAAAGAATTAGCCATAAAACTAATTACTGATAAAATTAACAATAAAACTTACTATACATTTGAAGAGATTTCACTACAGACAGGTTATCATGTAAAATATCTATTTAAGTTACAAAAAGAAATAAAAAAAGGTACAATTAAACTAATACATGGCAACCAAAACAAAAAACCATATAACGCAATAAGCGAAGAAGAAAGAGAAAAAATAAGATATTTATATAGTAAGTCAAGCGCAAGCATTAGAAAGTTTGCAAGATTTTATAGCAAAAGGAGTTATTCATGTATCTACAATATAGTACATGATATAAAAAGGAAAAATGGATGAAAAAATACTAAAAGTTTTTTATGAAGAAATAATAGAAGAAGCATCTTTTGGAAAAGTTGATGCTTATTTTACATTCAACATAGCATTTAATACTATAATAAATCAACAAGAAGTAACGTCAAATAATACTAAAGCCCCCAATATTATAGTGCCAACATTAATTATTAAAGATAAAAAACGATTTGATGAAATGCTAATATCGTATGCTAAAAAAGCTAGTATTTTCTACAATTCTACATTTTACGATATTACATATGATGAAACAATGCCTGAATATTATAGTGAATATATAAAAAGTATATTGACACTTGTTTGGAGTAACGCGACAAGTGAGGATTTTGCAAACCCTATAAATTATTTGCGAAAGAGAATAAATTATTTTGATAATCTAGTAGAAGTGCCAGATAACTTTGCTAAAGAAACTAGCATAGGTTTATTAACATACGAAGTTTGCAAAGAGCAAATGTTTAACGAAACACCATATTATTTTCAATTCTACATAGACGATTATCCACTACCTGTAGTAAGATTTGGAACAAGTGAAGATAAAGCTTATATATATGCAATACAAAATATAACAAAACTTCCAAGAAATAAAAAATTAAATCGCGCGATGTACAAAGTAAACGAAGGATTAGATGTTGAAAATGAACCAAAAGATAACATAGAAAACCCAGAAAATATAGTAGGTATAACACCATCAACATTAATCTCAGCAGTTTTAACATTAGGAGTTTTAAAAAGCAATGGTTACAGTGATGTGGAAATAATACCTTACTTACCAGCAAGATGGAATGCAAAAGAAATTGCATATGATAGGGTTTGCAAACAAAAACAAAATAAAGAAGAGTTTTTAAAAGAACAACGTGAAAACCACATAGAAATTCAAAGAAATTTAACAGACAAGTTTTTAAGAACATTTAGAAGATTAGAATATCATTTAGACGGAATTGTAGTGACATCTCTACCACATACAAATAGTGAAAATATGATGATGCAAATAGGAAACGAAATAAATTCAAATAACCCATTGTTACTAGAACTTTACCAAACTGTCAACCAAAGCAGTTTTAAAAAATAAAATTAAAATCATTGATAATAAATATAATTTATAATATAATTAAATAGTAAATAAAAAAATACTTATTAAGAGGAGTGGAGGGAACAGGCCCTGAGAAACCCAGCAACCTACTATAAAGTGTGGTGCTAATTCCTGCGGTATTATCCGAAAGATAAGATTAAATATAAAACTTAAGGAAGATACCCTTAAGTTTTTTTCTTAATAAGTTTAATAAGGAGGTATTATGAAAAAATTATTTACATCAGAATCAGTTACTGAAGGTCACCCAGATAAAGTAGCTGATCGAATATCAGATAGCATTTTAGATGCATATTTAAAAGAAGACTCTGATTCAAGAGTAGCGTGTGAAACAGCTATATCTTGTAAAGGCGTACTTGTGATGGGTGAAATAACAAGCAAAGGAAAGATAGATGTTGAAAAAATTGTAAGAGACACAATAATAAACATTGGCTATGATAAAGATGAGTATGGCTTTAATGGTCATACATGCCCTATTAGAATAGAACTAAATAAACAATCAAGTGACATTGCGTTGGGTGTTGATAACTCATTAGAAACAAAAGAAGGTGGCAAAGTTGAAAAAGGTGCAGGCGACCAAGGAATGATGTTTGGTTATGCGACAAACGAAACACCCGAATTAATGCCATTACCCATTTCTTTAGCGCACAAATTAGCAAGAAAACTTACAGAAGTAAGGAAAAATAAAATATTACCATACTTGAGACCTGACGGGAAAACGCAAGTTACAATAGAATATGAAAATGATGTGCCAATAAGAGTAAACACAATAGTTATATCAAATCAACACAACCCAGAAATATCATTAGAACAAATGAGAGAAGATATAAAGAAAGAAGTTATAGAGAAGACAGTACCTAAAGACTTAATTGATGAAAACACTTTAATATATGTAAATCCAACTGGAAGATTTGTAATAGGTGGCCCTGCTGGAGATTCTGGACTTACTGGAAGAAAAATAATAGTAGATACTTATGGCGGCAGTTGCAGTCATGGTGGTGGTGCATTCAGTGGAAAAGATTACACGAAAGTGGATAGAAGTGCAGCATACTACGCAAGATATGTGGCAAAAAATATTGTTGCTGCGGGACTTACTGATAAATGTGAGATACAAGTATCCTATGCAATAGGAGTAGCAAAACCAATATCAATTTATGTAAATACTTACAATACTGGAAAAGTAAATGATCAAAAAATTGAAGAAATAATAAATAAAGTATTTGATTTTAGACCATCAAACATTATTAAAGAATTAGATTTAAAACAACCAATATATAAAACTACAGCAGCTTATGGTCACTTCGGACAAGATAAGTTTAATTGGGAAAAAACAAACAAAAAAGAAGAAATACAAAAATATATTGCAAACTTATAAAAAGGGAAAACATTCCCTTTTTATATGCAAAAAATCATAGACAACTAAAAATTCAAGTGCTATAATACACTAGGTAAAAAGGGAAGTGGAAACATGCAGATAAGAAATGTAGCTATCATTGCACACGTAGACCATGGCAAAACAACTTTAGTAGATCAACTATTAAAAGATTCAAAAACATTTAGAGAAAACGAAAAACTAGAAGAAAGAGTAATGGACTTTAATGATATTGAAAGAGAAAGAGGAATAACAATATTAGCAAAAGCTACAGGAGTTTATTACGATGACTATAAAATCAACATATTAGACACACCAGGACATGCAGATTTTGGCGGAGAAGTAGAAAGAATTATGCACATGGTAGATGGTGTTATTTTACTAGTAGATGCCAAAGAAGGAACAATGCCACAGACAAGATTTGTGTTAAAAAAGGCATTAGATGCAAAATTAAAGCCTATAGTAGTTATTAACAAAGTAGATAGAGAAAATTCAAGAATAGATGAAGTGATCGATGAAGTTTTGGATTTATTTATTGAATTAGGTGCTAGTGAAGAGCAAGCAGATTTTCCAGTAGTATACGCATCAGCTTTAAATGGAACATCAAGTTTAAGTCCAGACTTAAATACACAAGAAAAAACAATGAAACCAATATATGATACAATAATCAAGTATATACCAGAACCAAATAGAGATGAAGAAAGCCCGTTAATATTACAACCAGCATTACTAGATTATAATGACTACGTTGGAAGAATAGGAATCGGAAGAATTAAACAAGGTAAAATAAAAGTAGGAGAAAACGTGGTATGCGTTAGACTAGATGGAAGTAAAACAGAATTCAGAATACAAAAACTATTTGGATTTGTTGGACTCAAAAAAATAGAAATAGAAAGTGCTGGTGCAGGAGAAATCGTTGGTATTGCAGGTTTACCAGATATATCAGTGTGGGAAACAATTTGTGAAAAAGGAAATGAAGTACAAGAACCAATATTAACAATAGAAGAACCAACACTAAAAATGACTTTTGGTGTAAATACAAGTCCTTTTGCAGGCAAAGAAGGAAATTTGTTAACAGCTAGAAAAATTGAAGAAAGATTATTTAAAGAACTACAAAAAGATGTATCACTTAAAGTAGAACCAAATGATAGTGAAAGTTGGATAGTAAGTGGTAGAGGAGAATTACATCTATCAATACTTATTGAAAATATGCGAAGAGAAGGTTTTGAATTGCAAGTTTCAAAACCAGAGGTAATTATAAAAGAAATAAATGGTGTAAAACATGAACCTTGGGAAGATTTGGAACTAGAATTACCTACTGAATCAGTTGGCTCAGTGATAGAATCATTAGCCACGCGTGGTGGTACAATGGAAAACATGATTAATACAGAAAATGGTACAAAGTTAAAATATATAATACCATCAAGAGGCCTAATTGGTTTTGTAAACGAATACTTAATATTAACTAAAGGATATGGAATAATAAATCACGCATTTAAAGAATATATGCCGTACGAAGATATACAAATAGGAAATAGAAAACTAGGGGTATTAGTTTCAATGGAAAATGGAAAAGCAACTGCATATGGATTAGGAGCACTTGAAGATAGAGGGGTAATGTTTATTGAACCTGGGGAAGAAGTTTACGAAGGCATGATAGTAGGAGAAAACAACAGAGAAAATGATTTAGCAGTAAACGTTACAAAAGCAAAACAATTAACTAATACGAGAAGTGCATCAAAAGATCATACAGTTGTATTAAAAAGACCAAGACCATTAACATTAGAAAAATGTTTGGACTATATTAATTCTGACGAACTAGTAGAAGTAACGCCACTTAATTTTAGAATGCGAAAGAAAATACTAAACACAGAATTAAGAAAAAAAGAAGATGCAAAGAGACAAAAATAACCTGTTAGATGCAGGTTTTTTTATTATATTTGAAATGTAGAAAAATCATAGTTTATTTGCTAAAATAAATACGAGGTGGTAAAAAATGAGTAAATTAGTACTCGGATTAGATGTCGGAATTGCTTCAGTAGGATGGGGAATAATTGATTATGATAATAATAAAATAATTGATTCTGGAGTAAGACTATTTTCAGAAAGAACAAAAAATAACAATGAAGAAAGAAGAGATAAACGTTCATCGAGAAGATTGATAAGAAGAAGAGAACATAGATTAGAAAGAATTAAAAAAATATTAAAACAAGAGGGATTAATCAACGATAATTTTAAGTCTTTGCAAAATCCATATAATATAAGAGTTAAAGGGCTAACAGAAAAATTATCAAATGATGAATTTGCAACAGCTATTTTACATATAGCTAAAAGAAGAGGGGTATCTGGAAAGTGGACTGTAGAAGAAAATACTAAAGATATAAAAGATGAAGAAAGTTTAAAAAAAATATTGAATGATAATAAATTACAACTAAAAAATAAGTATATATGTGAAATACAATTAGATAGATTAAAAAATAATGGAAAAATAAGAGGATTTGAGAATTGCTTTAATACAAATGATTATTTAAAAGAATTAGACAAAATATTTCAAAACCAAGATATAAAAGATGAAACAAAAGAAAAAATAAGAAAAATAATAGAAGATAGAAGAGAATATTTTGAAGGACCAGGGAATGAAAAGTCAATAACTCCATATGGCAGATTTATATTAAAAGATGGTGAAGTAATAGAGATTAATTTCATAGAAAAAATGAGAGGAAATTGTAGTGTGTTTCCTGAAGAAAAAAGAGCTTCTAAAAGTAGTTACTCTGCTTGTTTATACAACTTATTAAATGATTTAAATAACTTATCAATTAACGGAGAAAAAATAGACAGCGAAACAAAAAAATACATTATAGAGGAGTATATCAATAAAAAAGGTGGAATAACGATTTCTCAGTTATTAAAAATATTAAAAATAGACGATTTTTCATTAATAAGAGGATTTAGAATAAATAAAAAAGAAGAACCTACTTTAACAACACTTGATAGTTATAAAAAAATATTAAACAAAATAAAAAAAGAAAACTTAAGTCCTATAATATGTGAAGATAAAATGCTATTTGATAAAATATCAGATATTCTAACTTCATATAAAGGTATAGAAGAAAGAAAAGCAAAGTTAAATGAATTACACCAAGGATTAACGGATAAAGATATAGAAGCATTATCAAATTTGACCGGTTTTACACAATATCACAGTTTATCACATAAAGCTTTAAATATATTTATTGATGAAATGATAAATACATCAAATAATCAAATGCAAATAATTAAAATAAATAATTTGTTGCAAGTAAAAAACTTTCCAGAAAATAAAGTTAACATACCATTTAACGAAAAAGATATACTTTCACCTGTAGCTAAGAGAAGTCAAAAAGAAACTATTAAAGTCATAAATGCTGTAAGAAAAGAATATGGAGAACTAGATTCAATAGTTATAGAAATGGCTAGAGAAAAAAATAGTGAAGATAGAAAGAAGTTTATAAAAGAAATCCAAAAAAGAAATGAAGAAATATCTGCAAGAGTAAAAGATATCTTAGACGGTAAAGAAGTTAATGCGCATACAAAACTAAAGATTCGTTTATATTTAGATCAAGAATGTAAAACAGCATATAGTGGCGAAATCATAGATTTAGAAAAATTAATAAATGATCCAACCTATTATGAAATTGACCATATTATACCATTATCTATATCATTAGATGATACATATAATAATAAAGTACTTGTCACTCATAAAGAAAATCAAGATAAAGGCCAAAGAACACCATATCAATATTTTAAACTAGGATTATTAAATGAGAGTTATGAAAACTTTAAAGCAAGAATATTAGCTAATAAACAAATTGGTTATAAGAAAAAACAAAACTTATTATTTGAAAAAGACATAAATCAATTTGATGTAAAAAAACAATTTATAAATCGTAATTTAGTAGATACAAGATACGCAACTAGAAGCCTTCTAAATACAATAACAAACTACTATAAAAATAACGAAATTGATACTAAAGTATATACAGTTAAAGGAACTATTACGCATTTATTTAGACAAAAAACAAGACTTGATAAAGATAGGGACTTGGATGCAAAACATCATGCAGTAGATGCGTTAATAATTGCCGGAATCAAAAAAATGAAATTAATGGATAATTTACTTAATGTAGGATTAATAGATAATCTTGCATATAGTAAAGAAACTGGCGAAATACTTACACTTGAAAATGAAAAAGATTTTTTTGATGAACAGTTCCTAGAATTTATAAGTGAGCTAAATAATATAAAACCAAAATATTCACATAAACTTGATACAAAAGTCAATCGTGGTTTGTCGGATCAAACAATATATAGTACTAGAAAAGTAGACAATATAGAATACACAATAGGAAAATATAAAAACATTTATGGAGAAGATGGTAAAAAATTAGCGCAAACAATTAGAGAAAATAAAAATGTAGAAAAATTGCTTGTCTATAAAAATGATATAAAAACATATAATATTCTGAAATCAGTCGTAGATAACTATAAAGACGATGAAAATCCATTTGCTACATATTTAAAAGAACATGGAGAATATATAAAAAAATATTCAAAAAAAGGAAATGGTGCTCCAGTAATTGATATAAAATATATAAGTGATGCAGTAGGAGAAAACGTAATAGATTTAACTGATAAATATGAAAACTCTAGAAGAAAAGTCATTATGAAACAGTTAACACCATATAGAATAGATATTTATAAGACGGAAAATGGAAAATATAAGATATTAGAAATTAAACAATTAGATGTAACTTATAAAAATGGAAAATATTATATAGAAAAGGAAAAATATGAATTATTAAAACAAGAACATAAAATAGAAGTAAACGATATATTTATGTTTTCATTGTATAAAGAATCAATTATTAACGTTAACAATCAATTTATGAGATATGCTGGTATAAAGAATCTACGTTCTGGAGCCATATATTATAAAACAATAGATCAATCAAAAGTGTACAATAATGAAAAAGAGGTAAAACAACCTTACATAAATATAAAAAATGCAACTATATTTGAAAAATATAATGTTAACATTTTAGGTAAAATGTACAAAGTAGAAAATGAAGCTTGCAAATTGGAAATAGATATGATATAGTCATATCGTGATTGATAAATCACAGTATAGCAAAAGTTCTTAGGAACTACCAAAATAAGGCTTTATGCCGAAATCAAGACTCATTATGAGTCTTTTTTAATTTATGAGTTGGAGAATAGTATACGTTGAAAGTTCAGATTATCTTAGTAGTTATCTAGATAATTTGAAAATAAAAAAAGGTATGGATGAAATAAAAATACCTTTTTGTGATATAAATTCAATAATTATAGATAATAATCAATCCTGCATTACAGTTTCATTAATAAATAAATGTGTAGAATATAAAATTAATCTTGTAATATGCGACTATTATCATTTGCCTGCATCTATTTTGCTACCATATTCCGGAAACTATCAATCTTCTTTAATTTTACATAATCAATTAAAATGGAGACAAGAAGAAAAAGAACATATATGGAAAGAAATTGTAAAAGCTAAAATAAGCAATCAAAAAATGGTGTTAAAACTCCTTCATAAATCGGTAGAAACAATAAATATTTTAGAAAAATATATAGAAGAAGTAGAAGATGGGGATGTAACGAATAGAGAAGGTTTAGCAGCTAAAATATATTTTAGAGAATTATTCGGAAAAGACTTCAATAGAAATGAAGAGTCTAAAGTAAATGCTAGTTTGAATTATGGCTATTCAATCATAAGAAGCCAAATATGTAGAAGTCTTGTGGCCAGAGGACTAAATCCTCATTTTGGCATATTTCATAAAGGGATTAGCAATGCTTTTAATTTAGCGGATGATTTAATAGAAATGTACAGACCAATCGTCGATTTATGGGTATATAGAAATATTGATAACTTTGAAATCTTTAATAAAGAAATTAGAATTCAATTAGTTAATTTAACCACTAAAAAAATTCTATATGGTAAATCTAAAGTAACTATAATAAACTCTATTAACAGTTTTATAAATCAAATAATTGATTATTTTGAAACTGGAATAGTTAGAGATATAACATATCCAAACGTAGAATATAATGAATAATTTTATGAGAATACTATTATTTTTTGATTTACCAATGGTAACGGATGATGAAAAAAGAATATATTCAAGATTTCGCAAACAATTGGTACGTAATGGTTACATGATGCTACAATTTTCTGTTTATTCAAAAATATGTGCAAATAGAGAAGGGGCAGTTAATAACATTTTAAAAATTAAGAAACATATTCCAGATAAAGGTTCTATAAGAATATTACTAGTAACAGAAAAACAATATTCAAAAATGGAAATAATACTTGGTGGTAAAAGCAAACTTGAAAATATAATTACAATTGACCCACTGATAATATGCTAGGAGGTACATGGATAAATATACGATTATAAATAAAAATAATAAAATAGACATAATAATTGATAAAGTAAAAATATTTTACGGAAAAAATTATGTTTTGAAAAAACAAATTATTTCAAACTTAGAACAATTATTAATAAAAAATAGTATTAGTGAATATGCTAAAAACAATTATAGGGAGTTAGAATTATACATAAATGATAATAAAGCAAATATAAATCAATTTGAACTTTATAAAATTAATTCAGACTTTGACATAGATACGGATTTAAAATTGGGAACTAAATCGCTATGTCAAAAATACTTAGAACAAAAATTAGAAAACATAGAATATAATGATTTATATAACACAATAAAAGAATTATTAAAAACATTTGATATGGAATATCTTTCAAGTAATGTTGATATGGAACTAAATTCATCTACAATAAGTTTTCAAATTGGAGATTTGGAACTTAAACAATTTATTAAATTAATTAAACCAAAACTTATGAATGAAGAATTTGAAAAAAATTACTTTGATTTAACTTATGAGGAATTAATTGAATATCAATTAAATATGATAGTTGCATTAGCCAAGAACATTGATAAGACACATATTATAGTCATTGATACACATATAACTAAAAAAATATATGATTTAATTATGAATATACAGGAAAATAATATTAAGTTTATAATATTACAAAATGTTGTTAATAATAGCATAGACTTAAAAAATTATGCTTTAATAAATACTAATATTATAGATTTAGCTGATGAAGAAAAAATAAATACATTTATTTTTGAAGAACTACCATTTCATGTAGAACCGAATGAAATTAATAAATTATTTATTGATTATTTAACAAATAACAGAACATCTAAAGTTATTGAATTGACAAATATCTTGTAATATTAAATCTACAATTATTCACAAACTAAATATAAAATGTTATAATTAGTTTGAGGTTTTGGTACCCTAAGAATTTTTGCTATACTAATACGGTAATACTTCTTTTTCTACATAATTCCCTGTTTTGGTACCCTAAGAATTTTTGCTATACTAATACAACAAAATAGATGAGACAGCGGTAGAAATCGTTTTGGTACCCTAAGAATTTTTGCTATACTAATACTTGAAGTGGTGTAGTATTCATAATATTATTGTTTTGGTACCCTAAGAATTTTTGCTATACTAATACAAGCAATGAATGAATCATTGCTAACTTAACGTTTTGGTACCCTAAGAATTTTTGCTATACTAATACTTTCTGCAACTGGAGATTTAATTGAGTATTGTTTTGGTACCCTAAGAATTTTTGCTATACTAATACTCTAGCAACAAAGAAAAATATCAATTTTTTGTTTTGGTACCCCAAGAATTTTTGCTATACTAATATAAAAAAATGTCGCTTAAAAAAATTTCTTATGCTATACTCATAATATAGAGGTATCGTGTATGAGAAAGTACATAAAAATATTTGTGTTAGGTTTCACAATAATTTTATTAATTTTACTTATAATTTATAGTATATTTATTTTGCTTGACCCCAAAGTAGAAAATATTGAAGTGAGTGAAATAAATGAAAACAATAAAGTAATTATGACTATAAATATAAAAAAGTATTTTAATGAAAATGTTTATTGCCAAATTACAAAAGATAATATTCAAACAGAAAATTGGTTTTTATCAGAAAATAATAAATGCATTTTTGAAGTTGATGCAGGAGATTACAAAATATATCTTAAAAGAGAAGATAAAATAATAAACGAAAACATAAATAAAAAAATTGAAATTAATGAAATCCTATCGATTAATCCAACAAAAAGTAAAATATATTTACCGATTGATGGAAAAGAAAGAATAGATGTTGAATTGATTACGCTTGGGACAGTAGATAAAACATTAAAATATGAAGTTGAAGACAACAACGTAGCAGGGATAGAAAATAATATTATACATGCAAAAGCAAAAGGAAATACAAAAATAAATATAATTGCAGAAAATGGTCTAACTGCACAGATAGAATTAATAGTTACAGATCTTATTATAAAACAAGTTATAAACAATGAAAAACCAAAACTAGCTTGTAAACAATATACAGAAGAAGAAGCACATTTATTAGATGAAATTCTATTTGATAGAGTTAAAAGTGCCGGAGAAGCTACAAGAGCAAGTACTGTTGAAGTCGCTAGATTCTTAACAATGAGCTTACCAATAAAAATACCATATTTCTTTGAAAATGGAAGATTAAACAATCATCCGGGAAGACCTAAAGCAGATGGAGAAGGAAGGTATTATCACAAAGGATTATATTTAAGTACAGATAAAATTGAAGAAATTACAGCAATAAAAGCAGGGCCAGCGATATGGGGATGCCCATTGATGAATTATCAAACAGAAGCGGGATTTATTGGTGGAAGAAAATATCCTAATGGGTTAAGCTGTAGTGGATTCATTTCATGGGTATTATATAATGGTGGATTTGATGTGGGAGACTCAGGCGCAGGAGATTTTACATATAGAGATGATGATTTATGTGATTTGGGCGAAAGAGTTGAACTAACTTATGAATTAATGGAATCAGGAAGAGTAAAAGTTGGGGATTT
>CALVOQ010000016.1 GCA_944350335.1 uncultured Bacilli bacterium | reverse complement strand
ACAGAAAATAATAGTTTAGTAAGTAATATAACAAGTAATGGAATAGAAGATGTAAGTTATGAAACAAATAGTGGACTCAGGGGAGTAGTATATGTACAAGAGGATGCAAAAGTAACAGGAAGTGGGTCTGTAAGTGATCCATTTGTATTTGTAGGTGAAACAAAAGGTGAAATCGAGTTACTAGCATGGACATTGGATGGAGTAGAACAGACAGGGTCGTTTCCTCAAAGAGGGGATGGCTACTCTGCTGAAAGCGTGACATGCACGAATGGATCTGTTGCAACATGGGATAATAGTTTATGGGGGCTTATCTTTGAAAGTGTAAGTACGCCTACATCATGTACAGTGCATTTTAAGGAAGGCACATATTTGTATGCACAAATACGTGCAGACAATCCAAATGTAAGTACTAGAACTAACTTTTCAACATTTACAACAAGTAATAATGGGGATACGATATATGTTGCACCGGGGCAAGATATGCAAGATATTTACTATTTTGCGGGTGCTGTTACAAACAACTATGTAAAGTTTGGAATAAATAATAGTGGACAAGAACTATGGTGGAGAATAGTAAGGATAAATGAAGATAATAGTGTGAGATTAATATATGCGGGGACAAGTGCTACAAGTACTTATGGTTATGCAAGTTCAAGTTCTGTTTATCAAAGATATGATGAAGATGAGGGACTTAGTTATTATGTAGGATATATGCAAGGGAGCGGACAACATTCAAATAGATCTAATAGTGCGATAAAAACATTATTAGATGATTGGTACGTTAATACTTTAAGTAATTATGACGATTATATAAGTAAAACAGCAATATATTGTAATGATAGAACAGTAAGAAGTGGATACACTTGGAGTGTTAGACCCGATGATTCTTTTTATTATAGTGCAGGCACTCGTTATTTTGATGGACAACCTACTTATATATGTAGTAATGTAAATGATAAATTTACGGCAAGTTCAACCACTGGAAATGGTAGGCTTACTTACCCAGTTGCTTTGATTACGCTGGATGAAGTAATGTTTGCTGGTCTTGGTTCGGGTGGGTATATATCGCAAAACATAAATACAGATTATTGGACAATGACGCCTAACTATTATTCTTCAAACTCACCGGCTCCAATTTGGTCAACACATTGCAGTGAAGCAGTAGTATATACAGTATCTAACAAATCTACTTTACTTTCGTCATATACAAGAGAATATGCTGCGGTAAGACCGGTAATATCTTTGAAATCATGCGTATTTGTTTCGGGAGGAAATGGAACAGTTAATGATCCATATACGGTTGAGATTTCTAATGAGTGCGCGGCACTGGAAAATTAGTTACAAAATTAAAAATGTCGTTACGACATTTTTTTGTTAAAGCAAATTATTCGTCAGCTGTTTTATTTATACATCTAGCGTGTGTAATTGTTTATATTTCAATTACATTTTGATATTTATTATTTTTTTTATAGGAAACCATAATTATTTTATTCTATTAAAAAGTTATAACAAATGTTGAAAATTAAAAAACTAATTGAAAGAAATAATTTTAAATTGTATAATTAAATTAGGTGGTAAACATGGATAGTAAACTTGAAAGATTTTTGAAACTAATTAATTTTAATCAAGAATACTATTCGTGTTTTTTTGATGCAAAAATTGTAAATGTAAAAGTAGATAATGAAAATAAAAGTTGGGTAATATATATAAAATTAAATAAAATGTTTAATTTAGAAATATATAAAGAATTAATTGATAAAAGCTCTAGTATAAAAGATGTAAAAAAAGTTGACTTATATTTTTTATTTGAAAGTGATAATAATACATTTGAAGAATACTTTTATTATTATTTTAATATATTAAAGGATAAATATCCTATGTTAAATGGTGTAAAAGAAAGTGACATATTAATAGAAAATAATAAAGTAATAATAAAAGTTCTTAATAAGATAGAGTTTGATAAAATAAATAATTTAAAAAACGAACTATTAATATTTTTGCAAAGTTTGGGTTTTGTAGATTACATGATTGTTCCTGAAATAAGTGAAGAAATACAAAATGAAGTAAAGGAAATGTTTAAAAGTAACGAAGTAATAAAAATAGAAGAAAAAAAAGGAAGTACTACTATAATTGGTAATCCAATTAAAAGCAAACATGTTCAATTAAAAAGCATAATAGCAGAAATTAATGATGTAACGCTTGAGGTATTTGTTTTTGGTATGGAAGAAAAAGAAACCAGTAGCGGATTTACAATTTTCACTTTAAAAATAAGTGATTATAGCGATTCAATATTAGCCAAAATATTTACAAAAGAAAAAGACATTATTGAAAGTGTAAGAAAAAATATAAAAGTAAGCTCTTGGTATAAAATGAGAGGATATGTCAAACACGATACATTTGCAAATGATTTAGTTTTTAATATAAGAGATGTTATGACAGTAGAAAAGCATAGTGAAAAAAGAAGTGATAATGCTGAAGAAAAAAGAGTAGAATTACATGTTCATACAGTAATGAGTCAAATGGATGGCTTAATAAGATGGGATAAGCTATTAAAAAAAGTAGGGGACTTTGGTCATCGTGCGGTTGGAGTAACTGACAAAAATAGTGTTCAAGCATTTCCAAAGTTATATAAAAATAAAGGCGATATTAAAGTTTTATTCGGTGCAGAAGTATATTTAGTAGATGACGAATTTAAAATAATAAATAAAGAAACTGAAGAAGATTTACAAAATAGCACTTATGTTGTTTTTGACTTTGAAACAACGGGATTTAATGCTGAATTTGACTCCATAATTGAAATAGGCGCGGTAAAAATAAAAAATGGAGAAATAATAGATAGATTTAACGAATTAATAAATCCAAATGTAGAACTAAGAAATGAAATAATTGAATTAACTCACATAACTGATGAAATGTTAAAAGATAAAAGATCCGAAGAAGAAGCTATAAAAGACTTTATAAATTGGTTTAGTGATGCACCGATGGTAGCACAAAACGCTAGATTTGATGTGTCGTTTTTAAATAGTGCATATAGAAAGTATAATTTAGGAGAGTTTAATAATACAGTTATTGATACGATGGAATTAAGTAAGGTTTTAACACCTGATATAAAAAGACATAGTTTAAGTGCATTAGTAAAAAGATGGAATATAGAATTTGATGAAGAAGGACATCACCGAGCAGATTATGATGCAGAAGCAACAGCTAAAGTATTACACAAAATGTTGTCTTCTCTTGATTCAAGTTTTAAGTACATTAAAGATTTAAACAATTTAGTAGATAAAGATACTGCTATTAAGAACAATAAGCCATATCATATAACAATATTTGCTAAAAATAATAAGGGATTAAAAAACTTATTTAAAATAATAAGTTATGCAAATACTGACTATTTTTATAAGACCCCAAGGATGCCAAAAAGTAAATTAATAGAATTAAAAGAAGGAATATTGCTTGGAAGTGGATGCGTAAACGGAGAGATTTTTAATATCGCAAAAACTCAAAGTGAAGATGAATTAATGAATGCAATGAGTTTATATGATTTCATTGAATTAAATCCACCTAGTATTTGTAATTTTTTAATTGAAAGTGGAGAGTTTACTAATCCATTTGAATTAAAAGAAACAATGAAAAAAATAATAAAAGCTGCAGATAAAGTTGGAAAACCTGTAGTTGCAACAGGAGATGTACATACTTTAGATCCTGAAGACAATATATATAGAGAAATACTTGTCGCACAAAAACAACCAGGTGGAGGTTTTCATCCACTTAATAAACCAAGTATAAAACATATTCCTAATGCGTATTTAATGACAACTGAAGAAATGCTAAAAGAATTTGAGTTTTTAGGCGAAGAAAAAGCATATGAAATTGTAGTAAAAAACAGCAATATGATTGCTGATATACCAGAAGAAATAGAAGTAATAAAAAAAGAACTATATCCGCCTAAGATGGAAAACAGTGCGAACATAGTTCGTGATATGGTATATAGTAATGCTAGAAAGACATATGGAGAAGTACTACCAGAAATAATAGGAACGAGACTAGATAAAGAAGTTGGTGGTATTATAAGTGGCGGATATGATGTAATGTATCTAATTGCACAAAAGTTAGTAGAAAATAGCAATGAACATGGTTATATTGTAGGAAGTCGTGGAAGTGTTGGAAGTAGTTTAGTGGCAACATTCATGAATATAACAGAAGTAAACCCATTACCACCGCATTATGTATGTCCAAATTGTAAGAAAAGTATATTTGAACTAGACG
The DNA here is from genome assembly GCA_944350335.1 of uncultured Bacilli bacterium. GTDB lineage: Bacteria > Bacillota_I > Bacilli_A > RF39 > UBA660 > CALVVN01. The sequence goes on along the minus strand of CALVOQ010000016.1, from coordinate 12,852 downwards.
GAGAAAGCTTATCAATGAAATATGGAAGTGGATTTGATATGCCGGATAGAACATGTGAATGTGGAACTAAGATGAAAAAAGATGGACAGGATATACCTTTTGAAACATTTTTAGGATTTAATGCAGATAAAACACCAGATATAGATCTAAACTTTAGTGGAGAGTATCAAGCTAAAGCTCACGAATATACAAAAGTGCTATTTGGAGAACATAATGTTTATAGAGCAGGAACAGTAAGTACAATAGCAGAAAAAACAGCATTTGGATTTGTTAAAGCTTATATGGAAGAAAAAGGAATAACAATGAGAAGACCAGAAATTGAAAGACTGGCAATGGGAATTACTAAAATAAAACGTACTAGTGGTCAGCATCCAGGTGGAATAATTGTAATACCTGATTACCAAGACGTATTTGATTTTACACCATACCAATATCCAGCAGAAAATACAGATGCAGATTGGTATACTACACACTTTGAATTTCATGACATAGAAGAAAATGTATTAAAACTTGATATATTAGGACATGATGATCCTACAGTTTTGAAATATCTGTGCGATGATGTAAACGTCAATATAAATGATATACCACTTGACGACATGGATGTTTTATCATTATTTAAAAGTCCTAAAGCGTTGGGAGTAAGTGCTGAAGAACTAGGCTGTCCAACAGGAACATGGGGGGTACCAGAGTTTGGAACAAACTTTGCTATAAGAATGCTTACTGAAATAAATCCAACAAAATTCGCAGATTTAATAAAAATTGCAGGTTTAGCTCATGGTACAGATGTATGGGCAGGAAATGCTAGAGATTTACTATTAAATGGAATATGCACATTTGATCAAGTAATTGGATGTCGTGATGATATAATGATTTATTTGATAAAATGTGGTATTGAAAAAGGAAAAGCATTTAAAATAAGTGAATTTATACGTAAAGGAAAAACTGCTAAAGAACCAGAAACATGGGAAGAACATAAAGAAGTATTAAAGGGGGCAAACGTACCTGATTGGTATATAAATAGTTGTGAAAAAATTAAATACATGTTTCCTAAAGCACATGCGGCAGCATATGTAACAAATGGTTTTAGAGTAGCATGGTTTAAGGTGCACCATCCAATAAATTACTATAGAGTATTTTTATCTATAAGAAAAAGCGACTTTGATATAGAAGCTATGCTAGGTGGTATAAATACAATAAGCGCTAGAATAAGTCAGATTGACGAAAAAGGTTTTGATGCTTCAGTTAAAGAAGATGCCGTAAAAAGTACTCTTGAAGTTGCCAAAGAAATGGTATTAAGAGGTTTTAAATTCGAAAATATATCTTTGACAAAGAGCGATGCAACAATGTTTGTAATTAATGAAAATAAAGATGGATTGTATCCGCCATTTACTGCATTAGATGGAATGGGAGATATCGCCGCGAAAAAATTAGTAGAAGAAAGAAATCAAAAGCCTTTTGTCAGCATAGAAGATGTTCAATATAGAGGAAAAGTATCACAAACATTAATAGATAAAATGAGAGGACTCGGTGTGTTTGAAGACTTACCGGAAAGTTCTCAACTAAGTTTAGATTTATTTGGAGGAAACTAAAATGCAACTTGTAATTTTAGCTGCAGGTTTATCAAGAAGATATGGAAGACCAAAGCAACTTGAACCTATAATTGACGAAAAAACTATCATTGACTACAATATTGAAAATGCAAATAAATGTAAAATTAAAAACATAATAATAATAACAAATCCACAAATATACAAAGAAATGAAAGAAAAATATAAAAGTAAAGCAAGAGTATTTAAAAGCGAAGCAAGTTTTTTAAAAACACCAACTCAAATTGGAAATCTTTATACATTGTATACATCGCTTAATAAAATAAAAAAAGATTTTATAGTTATAAATGCAGATGATTATTATGAAGAAATTACTTTTAAAAAAGCCGTTGAGTTTTTAAAAAATGAAAGAGAACAGATTGGAATAATGACATATAAATTAAAAAATGTATTAACTGATAAAAGAGAAGTTAACCGTGGAATTATTGAAAATAAAAGTGATGAAGTTGTATCGATAAAAGAAACGATAGGTATAAAAATCGAAAACAATATAATTATGGATTTTAAAGGAAGTATCCTAGATAAAGAATCTCTAGTTAGTATGGGGTTTTACATATTTAGAAAAAAAATAAAAAAAGATATTAAAAATTACATTAAAAAGTTTATTAAAAACAAAACCTATGAAAAAAAAGAAGCATATTTAACTGATTTTGTATCTGATATAGCAAAAAATAATAAAATAAAACTTATTAAGTCAGATGCCAAATGGGTAGGATTAACATTTCCTGAAGATAAACAACAAGTAGAAAACTTTTTAAAAAGTAAGTGCGCATAGCACTTTTAATTTGTCATTATAAATGTTATACTTTTTTTAAGGTGATATTATGAAACGTGCAATTCTAGTAGATGGAAATAATTTACTATTTAGAAGTTATTATGCAACAGCATACAACGGAAACTTAATGAAAAACAGTAAAGGCTTTCCAACTAATGCGTTATTTGGTTTTGTTAATATGATAAACAAAATAGTTACAGAAGAATCTCCAGAATATATGTTAGTGGCATTTGATAAAGGAAAAAACTTTAGACATGAAAAGTATAAAGATTACAAAGAAGGAAGAATAAAAACTCCAGAAGATTTATTAATGCAATTTCCATACGCTAAAATGATATTAGAAAAAATGGGAATAAAATATTTAGAAAAAGACAACTATGAAGCAGATGACATAATCGGAACATATGCTAGACTAGCAGATGAAGATAAAAACTATGATGCGACAATAATAAGTAGTGATAAAGACTTATTACAATTAATAAGTCGTGATGTAAATGTAAAACTGTTAAAACAAAAAGATTATATATTAATGAATGAAGAAACATTTAAAGAACATTATGGAATTGAACCTATAAAAATGATAGATTTAAAAGCGTTAATGGGAGATGCTAGTGATAATATACCAGGCGTTAAAGGTATAGGTGAAAAAACAGCAATAAACTTATTAAAAGAATATGAGACATTAGAAAACTTATACGATAATATTGACAATATAAAAGGCAAAATGAAAGAAAAACTAGCCAACGATAAAGACAACGCATTTTTTTCAAAATACCTTGCAACTATATATAAAGAAGTTCCAGTTGATTACACATTTGAAGAGTTAAAATTAGAAAGGCCAGATACAAAAAGCCTTATAGGAATATATGAAGAATTAGAATTTAATACATTGATAAAAAAAATAAATGAAATAACAGATGAAAAACCAGAACAAAAAAATAAAGAAGATTTAGTAGAAAGTAAAGAATACAAAAGCATTAATAAGCCATTTGCATTCTATCTAGAACTAACCGAAGATAATTATCATAAAGCTAAAATAATTGGTTTATCAATTTATGATGGGATAAATAGTTACTATTTAACAGAAAAAGATATATTGGAAAATAAAGAAATATTTAAATATGCAACATATACTTATGATTTAAAGAAAAGTATTGTAGTTTTAAATAAATTGGGTATTCATTTACCTAATGCAAACTTTGATCTTATGATAGCCCTATACTTATTAAACAAAAACATAAATGATGATATAAGTTATGTATCTAATACATATGATTATAAAATTAATTATATAAATGACATAAGAAAGAACAATTTGATAAAAGACATACAACTAAAAAGTAAGTTTATATATTGCGTTCATAGTGAAATAAAAGAAGAAATAAAAGAGTATGATTTAGAATATTTGTTTAATGAGATTGAAATGCCATTAGTAAGTGTACTTTCAAATATAGAGCAAAACGGAATGAAAGTAAGTAGAGAAGTATTAGACGCCATGAAAGAAGAAACATTAATAAAAATAAACCTAGTAAGGGATAAAATATATAATTATGCTGGATGTGAGTTTAACATAAGTTCTCCAAAACAACTAGGTGAAATACTTTTTGAAAAACTTAACTTACCATTTAAAAAGAAAAATAAAAAAGGATTTTCAACTAACCATGACACATTAATAAAATTAAAAGAAATACATCCAATAATAAATCTTATACTAGAATATAGAGAAATCACTAAGTTATATAGTACATATATTGAAGGGTTAAGTAATTATATACTAGAAGATGGCAGAATACATACAATATTTAAACAAACAATTACAAGAACCGGACGTTTAAGTTCTGTAGAACCTAATTTACAAAATATACCAGTGAGAACTGAAGAAGGAAAATTAATAAGGAAAGCATTTTTACCAGAAGAAGGTTCAGAAATAATGACAAGTGATTATTCTCAAATAGAATTAAGAGTTTTAGCGCACATTTCAAAATGTGAAAACCTAAAAAATGCATTTCAAAATCATGAAGACATACATACTAAAGTAGCAAGCGATATATTTGGTGTACCAATAGATTCAGTTACCAAAAGTATGAGAAGAACAGCCAAAGCGGTCATCTTTGGAATTGTGTATGGCATTAGTGGATATGGTTTAGGAGAAAACTTGGAAATTAATCCAACTGAAGCTAAAAGATTTATAGAAAAATATTTGAAGATGTATCCAGGAGTAAAAGAGTATATGGATAGCATTAAAAAAGAAGCTTACGAAAACTTTTATGTAAAAACTATTTTTGGAAGAATAAGATACATTGATGAACTAAGAAATACAAATTATATGATAAGAAGTACTGGAGAAAGAATGGCACTTAATACGCCTATTCAAGGCAGTAGTGCTGATATAATAAAAAAAGCAATGATAGAAGTTTACAAATATTTTAAAGAAAATAATTTGAAAAGTACTATAATTTTGCAAATACACGATGAATTAGTATTTAATGTAGTAAAAGAAGAAAAAAAATTAGTAAAAAAAGTAGTGGCAGAGTTAATGGAAAAAGCATATAATTTAGATGTACCATTAAAAGTAGAAATTGAATTTGGAAACAACTGGTATGAAGCAAAGTAGGTGTAAAATATGTCAAGTAAAGAACTAATCACTAGTTTCTTTACTAACTTAATGCTTGGAATAATAAAAGTATTTGGAGGTTTTGTAACACATTCTAAAACATTATTAAGTGATGGAATACATTGTTTATCAGATATGGCAACTGATATAATAGGGTTAATTGGGACAAAACTTTCCAAAAAAGAGCCAGACAAAGAGCACCCATTCGGACACGGAAAAATTGAATATGTTACGAGTATGCTTATGAGCTTATTCGTAATAATATTAGGGTTTACTTGTGTAATCAACTCATTTAAACAAACTACACAAGAAATCAATATATATGCTCTTTTAATACTATTTATTTGTATAATTATAAAACTAATATTAAGTCAATATCTAATTAAAAAAGGTAAAAAGTTAAATAACAGCATACTATTAACCAATGGAATAGAAAGTAAATATGATGCAATCAGTTCAATGTTTGCATTAATTTTTATATTTTTGAGCATTATAAGTGGTAAAGAATCATTAATAAATTACGATATAATAGGTAGTATTGTAATAGGAGTTTTAACAATTAAAATTGGAGTAAATCTATTTATAAAAAACATGGATAGTGTAATAGGTGAAATAAACACGGATAAAGAAAGAAACCTAACATTAAATAGCATTATTTCAAAATATAAAAAAATAAAAATAAAAAGACTAACTATATTAAAATACGGACATTATGAAAGTGTTATAATAGATTTATATGTAGAATCTAATATGACCATTAAAGAAGCATATAAAATAGAAAGTAAATTAAAAAAGGAATTAAAAAAAGATGAAAAAATAAAGTATGTAACAATTAGTTATGCTCCTAAAAAAGTTAACTAGTTATTACACTTTTTTTATATTCATCTAAAATTAAATCAGGATTATTAAAAATAATAGAATAAATTGTAGTAATTTTAAGTTCATAGTCTAATAAATTATATCCTTTTTTAAACTTAGTAATTATTGGTAAACTAGAAGTACTTTTACATTGTTTCAAAACACATTTACCTTTTTTATTCATTCCAAGTACTCTTATATATTCAAGTTTAAAACTATTCGCTTCGTTTTTTCTAATATTAAATAAAATAAAGCATAAGATTCTATTAATTCTACTAAAGGTATATCTTTTAGTTTTTACATTATCAATTAATTCCTTTAAGTTTAAACTAATTAAAGCAGCTTTATAAAGTCTAGGGGCAATACTATCATCTATTAAATGAAAAGCCGTAAGATTATCCTTATTAGCTAAAATATTATATTTTATTAAATTAAACATTAAATCATAATTTATAGAGTTCTCTATCATAAAATCATACGTTTTAGTTGGAACAGATTTTTTAAAATCTATATTATTAAAATATTTATTTCTAATATTAGAAGCACTTAAAATATTCCCATCACTTATTAAATCATTATAATCATTAGATCTTTTTAAAGGTATTATTTTAATTTTATCATTAATCATCAAAATACTTTTAATATATGAAACGGCGAGAATATCATTTGGAGTATCTACTTTTAAACCAGAAATGTCATATATAGCATTTGATAAACTAGTGGGATAATTAAAGCCTTTATCTAGATACATTTTTACATTTTTATCAAATAAATCATTATTAAGTTGAGTCTTAGAAATATTAATTAATTTTTCTAAATCATTAGATTCACTGCCAAAAACCAATGTGTCAATGCCAATTTCATTTAAAAGAAAAATCGCATTATATGCAAATATATCAGCGCTTTGACAAAAAACGGAAGGTAATTCAATGACTAAATCAACTCCGTTTTGTAATGCAACTTCGGTTTTTTGCCATTTAGTGAGTAAACTTAATTCACCACGCATAGTAAAAGAAGAACTCATTACTACAATAATAGTGCAATCCTTGTATTTCTTTTTAACTTCATTGATTTGATAAATATGACCATTGTGAAATGGGTTATATTCAACGACAATACCAATTTTCATACAAACACCCATATATATTTTATCATACTATTTTTCTTCTTGTATTTTTTTTGTTAAAGAATGCACACTACCAATGGTAGGTATATCAGATCTAAATAATAAGTATGGATTAGACCAAGGGACTTTAAAGCCATTAAATGTCTTTAATAGTTCAATGTCATTTATTGAATTACCTATTGAATATATGTTAGGATCGTTTAAACTAATTCTTATTTTTTTTAGAAGTTCAATTAATCCGTCGCGTTTATTAGAAAAGCGAGAGAATTTTATATTATTTAAAAAAGTGTCGACTTTCAAACCGAATTCGTAAAATGCAGATTTTACATTAATAAGTTTCAATGTTTGATCGTTTATTGTGAATGGAGCATTGGCAGGATTTTCTCCATATGGCGCAATACATTGGGAAGAATCCAGATCGTAAAGATAACTTGTTGTTTCAATTAATTGTGTAACATATTCTTTATCAAACACACTAGAAAAAAGCACATTTTTATTAGAGTCAAGAACAACGTTGCCATTATTACATATTAGATAGTCACATTTGATGTCCCATTTTTCAATTTCTTTGTACATGTGTTTTGGGCTTCTAGCAGTAGCAATAATAAATATATTTCCGGCTGTTCTAAAATCGTTGACAGAATCACGATTTTTTTTAAAAGCTTTTTTAAAATAAAAGGAGTTAAATGTACCATCATAATCACTAACTAAAATTTTCATAAAGCCTCCACAAAGAAAATATTCTAACACAAAATAATATATACAACAATATATGAAATAAATTAAAAGTGTAGTATAATTATATTGAGGTGAACGAATGAAAATAGATTTAAACCCATTGTTTAATGGATTGAAAAAAGAAATAACATTTGAAGATACAATAAGTTTTCAGGAAAAAGATGTAAAAAAAACAAGTATAAAAAAGTTAGATAAAGTAAAAATAAATGGGAGTATTACTAAAATTTCTGACGAAAGTTTAAACTTAAAGATGAATATAAATAGTAGTATGACATTAGAAGATTCAATAACTTTAGAAGAAATGGAATATCCAGTAAATGTTATGATAAATAAAATTATTGATATTAATGCAGAAGATGAAGAATATTACAAAATATTTCAAAATACACTTGATATTCTTCCAATTGTGTGGGAAAATATAGTATTAGAAGTTCCCCTTCGTATAGTCAAAGAAGAAAAAGAGACTATCTTAGAAGGAAATGGTTGGTCGCTTAACAAAGTTGAAAGTAATTCACCTTTAAGCGATTTAAAAGAACTGTTAGATATGGAGGAAAGAAGATGAAGTTAGATTTACAAATGTTTGCTGTTCCATTTAGAAGAGTAAGTAAAACAGCTAAACGTCAACGTAGAACACATTTAAAAAAAGATGCTCCTACAGTTGTTACATGTAAACAATGTGGCGCGCCAGTTGCTCCTCATAGAGTTTGTACAAAATGTGGATACTATAAAGGAAAAGAAGTTATTAAAACAAAAGAAGAAAATTAATTCGTATAATACGAATTTTTTTGTAGAGTAAAATTATAATATAACAACAAAATGGCATCCAAGTATTTTAGATGTTTTTTCTATATTAAATGTTATTTTTGTGAAAAAGTAATTTTTAATATAGACATAATTTTAAATATAATTTATAATAAAAAATCAATGAGGAGGTTAGTCATGATTAAGAGTAATTTACCTGTTATACTTCTTAAAGGTTTAGTTTTACTTCCTCATCAAGAAGCCAGAATAGAACTTAATAATGATATAAGTAAAAAAGTAATAGATATTGCAAAAGAATATCATAATAACGAAATCTTAATTGTGACGCCTTTAAATATACTTGAAGAAAATCCTAGTACTGATGATTTGCCTAAAATTGGTGTAGTAGGGGTAATAAAAAGCAAAATAGATTTACCAAATGGAACTACACGTATAGTAATTACAGGGAAAAAGCGTGTGAAAGTATATAGTTATGTAAATTATTCAAATCAAAAAGACATACTCGAAAGTATTGTTGCAAGCATTCCAGTTGTAGAAGTAGATGAAATAGAAGAGACTGCATTACTAAGAGCTTTAATAAATGAACTTGATAAATATATAAGTTTAAATCCATATATTTCAAATTCAATTTTAAGTCAAATTAAAGGTATAACTAATTTAGATAAATTAACTGATATGATTACTAGTTTTTTACCACTGAGTTTTGAAAAAAAACTAGCATTTATGTTAAATACTGATCATATATCACGAGCAAAACAGTTAATTACAGAAATAAGCATTGAGAAAGCAGTTGTAGAATTAGAAAAGAAAATTGAATTAGAACTAAAACAAAAACTTGAAGATAGCCAAAAAGAGTTTATTTTGAAAGAAAAAATAAAATTAATTAAAAATGAACTTGGAGAGAAAGATAGTAAAACTGAAGCGATAGAGAGCATTAAAGAAAAAATGAGTTTATTAAAACTCCCCACTCATATCAAAAATAAATTAGATAACGAAGTATTAAAATATGAAAGAACACCAGAAGTGAGTCCAGAACTAGCAGTTACTAAAAATTATATAGATACTTTACTTAGTTTACCTTGGAATAATAGAAGTAAAGATGAAAAGGATTTAAGTAAAATACTAAAAAGTTTAGACAAAAGCCATTACGGACTTCTTGATATAAAAAATAGGATTATTGAATATATTGCAGTTAAAGAAAATAATAAGAATGCTATTAGTCCAATCATATGTTTAGTGGGGCCTCCTGGTGTAGGTAAAACTACATTTGCTGAAAGCATTGCTAAAAGTTTAAATAGAAGTTTTAGCAAAATAAGTTTAGGTGGAATAAGCGATCCTGCAGAACTAATTGGTCACAGAAAAACATATATAGGAAGTAGCCCAGGAAAAATAATTAATTCATTTATAAAAAGCGGCACAAAAAATCCGGTTTTATTGTTAGATGAAATTGATAAATTAACTAAAGATTACCGTGGGGATCCTGCTAGTACATTACTAGATGTACTTGATAGTAAGCAAAATAAATCATTTGTAGATAATTATATAGAAGAAGGAATAGATTTAAGTGAAGTGTTCTTTATATGTACAGCAAATGATTTAAGTTTAATTCCGCCAGTATTAAGAGATAGATTAGAAATAATAGAAATTGCAGGGTATACTGATAATGAAAAATTGAATATTGCTTTAAATTATTTAATTCCTAATGCTTTAGTTAATTCAGGACTTAAAGCAAATGAAATAAGTTTTGATGAAAAAAGTATTTACGAAATAATTAATTCTTATACAAAAGAAAGTGGTGTAAGAGAATTAGATAAACTAATTAATAAAATAATTAGAAAAATAATTACTGAATATAAAATGAACGCACAAATGACAACAAACATCAAAAAAGAAAATATAAAAAAATATTTAAAAAGTCCTAGATATAGCACTAACTATAAGCACAAAAAAATACCTAAAGGTTTTATAACAGGAATAGCATATACACCATGTGGTGGAGCGACTTTGGAAGTAGAAGTAAGCAGTTATTACGGTAAAGAAGAGTTTTGTTATACTGGTTCATTAGGTAAAGTTATGGAAGAAAGTATAAAAGTTGCAATAGGTTATATAAAAAGTAATTTAACATATTTTAATTTAAAAAATGAAACATTTAAAAATAAAACATTGCATATTAATTTTAGAGAAACTGCTGTTCCTAAAGAAGGGCCGTCTGCTGGAAGTTTAATAGTTACTGCATTATTAAGTTATATTAAAGGAATTAGCATTAGTAACGAAATAAGTATGACTGGTGAAATAACATTAAATGGAGATATTTTACCAATAGGTGGATTAAAAGAAAAAAGTTTGGCAGCTATAAGGAATGGTATTAATACTATATTTATTCCTAAGGAAAATGAAAAAGATGCCAATGAGTTAGACGAAGACATAAAACAAAAAATCAAATTTATACCAGTAAGAAATTATAAAGAAATATACAAATATATTTTTAAATAATAGTTATAAAAAATAAAACACTTCATATTCTTTAATGAAAGGAGTGTTTTATTTTGAAAGAAACAATAGAGTTTAAAAAAGATATTATATTTAAAACTACAATACAAGAAATAAGTTTACTAAATGTAACACATGAATACAAAGTTTTAGATGACGTTATAGAAGGCGAATTTACAGTAAGCGGAGAATATAAAATGACAGAAGCAAGTGTAAAACACGAAGACTTTTTCTATAACATACCATTTGCAATAGCTTTAGGAAGTAGGATCAAACATGAAACCGTTAATTTAGTAATGGATGACTATACTTATGAAATTGATAAGGATATATTGCACCTAAAAATTAAACTAGGAATGCATTACGAGGAAGTAAAAGAAGAATTGCAAGAAGAAACTAAAATAGAAGAAGAACATGATGAAATAGATTCTATTGAAGAAATGCTTGATGAAATAGAAGAGCCAGAAGAAAATGAGCAAGAAAAAATAGAAGTAAAGGAAGAAATAGGAGAGTTCAGTAAAAAGTTTAATATGCCAGATAACTATATAACGTATAAGATACATATAATGAAAAATGAAGAAACAATAGATACAATAGCTATGAAATATAATATAAAACTAGACGATTTAAAAGAATATAATAAAGAAGAAGTATATAGTATTGGTGATAAAATTGTAATACCTTATTTTAAAAATGAAGAATGATAAAATACAAAAATAAAGCAAAAATAATCGTTGAAGAAGATCGTAGTTATGTGATTAAGAGTAAAAAGAAAGATTTAAAAGAATTATATGATTATTTAGAACTAAAAGGATTTACTAGTTTTCCAAAAGTATTAGAAGAAGATGAAAATAATGTAAGATATGAATATATAGAAAGTGTGTATGTAACTGATGACGAAAAAGGAAAAGAACTTATAAAGACTGTAGCAGATTTACATTATAGAACTACATATTTTAAAGATGTTAGTAGAAAAAAATATAAGGAGATACACTATAAAATAACAAACAATATAGACTATTTAAAAGATTATTATAATAAACTAATTGAAAAGATAGATAGTACAGAATATATGTCACCTTATGACTATTTAATTGCTAGAAATTATTCAATTATTATGAGTGCATTAATGTATGCTGAACGGGAGATAAATAGTTGGTATAAATTAGTGCAAAATAAAGACACTGAAAGAGTCAGTGTTATACATAATAATATTAGAACTAGTCATTTTATAAAGGGTGATAAGGGGTATTTATTAAATTGGGATTATTCAGTGGTTGATACACCTATACTTGATTTATATAAATTTTATAAAAAAGAATATAAAAACTATAATTTTAAATCATTATTAAAAGAATATAACAATAGTTTTTCATTAAATGAAGAAGAAATTAAATTGCTTTCAGTACTTATAAGTATTCCAGATAAAATAGAACTACAGAATAATGTACTTAATAGTGTTAGAGCAGCAAAAAATATATTAGATTACATCTATATAACAAATAATTTAATAACCAGTGGTATTTTTAAAGTAGAAAACAATTAATCCTGAAATAAGCGCTAAAAGTATTATAATATTTATTCTACTAGGTATTATTAAAGTAAAAATAGTTTGCCAAACGATTAAAAATGCCATTACAAAAAGAATAACAGTATTAAAAAGAGGTTTATTGGATTTATATATATTTTTAAATTCATTTAACTTATTCATATTATATTATATTTAAAGACTTTAATTTTGTTAAAGTCTTTAAATTATTAAAAGAGTTTTTTTAACTTAATGAATATAATATTAGTAGAGAAAAATATATGAATATTTTATATGAAGGAGTATATATGAGATTTAATAATAAAAATAATTGTAAAATAAATTCATACA
>CALVOQ010000015.1 GCA_944350335.1 uncultured Bacilli bacterium | reverse complement strand
CAACTGCTACTGTTGCTGTATCATCGGTAAAATAACGTCTAAAAAGTAGACGTTTTTTTAATATAACGGAAAAAACCTGTAAAAAAAGCATAAAATATCTTGATTTTTAATAATATCATTAGTAAAATGGTAAATGTAAGCATAATATGCTTAACAAAATAATATGGAGGTAGTTAGAAAATGACTAAAAATGCATTAGTTGAATTCATTGCTGCAAAAGCTGGATTAACAAAAGCAGATGCTTCAAGAGCACTAGAGGCTACATTAGAAGGAATTGAAAATGGATTAAAAAAGGAAGGGAAAGTATCATTAGTAGGATTTGGTACATTTTCAGCAAAAAAAAGAGATGCTAGAGAAGGCATTAATCCTTTAACAAAACAACCATTAAAAATTCCTGCAAAAACAGTTGCTTCATTTAAAGCTGGAAGTAAATTAAAAGATGCTTTGAATTAAAAAGCCGTTTGGCTTTTTTTTTATTTCAAAATGTAATATAATAATTTTATATGAAGGAAAAATATTTTAATATACTAAAAACATTAAATAGTAGAGGTTATGAAGCCTACATAGTAGGTGGTTTTGTTCGTGATAAGCTCTTGGGAATTAGTACAAGCGATATAGATATATGTACTTCTGCAACACCAAAAGAAATATTGGATCTTTTTAAAAATAACGTAAAAGTAGTGGAAGATTATGGAGCAGTAAAACTGACGTTAGATGATAATATACTTGATATAACAACATTTAGAGAAGAAGAAAACTATGAAAACAATAAACCTACAAAGATAAATTATATTAAAGATTTAAAAAAAGATTTACTTAGGCGTGATTTTACAATTAATACGTTTTGCATAGACAAAGATTCAAATTTGCTTGATTTATTGAATGCTAGAAATGATTTGGAAAATAGAATTTTAAAAGTTGTAGGGGATACAGAAAAAAAATTAAAAGAAGACGCTACGAGAATGTTAAGAAGTTTAAGATTTATGACGGTCTACAATTTTAGATTAGATGATAAATTGTATAGATATATTTTAAAGAATAAAAAAAAGTTTGATACAATTAGCTATGTAAAAAGAAAAGAAGAGTTAGAAAAACTTTTTAAACATGACAAAGTAAAGCCGTTTTTAGATTTTATAAAAGAACATGATATAGAACAATATTTAGGTATTAAATCAAATAATTTTGTTGAAACAGGAACAATAACAGGGGTATGGGCTCAGTTGGAAGTATCACCAGAATACCAATTTAGTAAGAATGAGAAAATTGAAATAAACGAAATTAAAGAGATAGTAAAGCAAAAAAATATAAATATAGAAACAGTGTATAAATATGGATTATATGTGTCAATAATTGCTGGAGAAATATTAGGTATAGATAAGAGTATTATAAACGAGATACACAAAAACTTGCCAATAAATAATATTAAAGATATAAATATCACATATTTAGAAATCAAAGAGATGTTAAATGTTGGTCCTAAAACAATCAAAAGTATTTTAAAAACACTTGAACGAGAAATATTAAGTGGTAAAATAGAAAATAAACGAGAGATTTTAATAGAAAAAGTTAAGGAGTATTTATGAAAGAATTAAAAGATTTTTTAAAAACTAAAAGTTTTGTAATTAATTCAAGTGTATTAAAAAACATTTGCAACTTAGAAATTAGTTTAGAAGAATTTATTTTAATTTTATATTTTATAAATATTGACAACCATTTAGATTTGAGTAATATAAAAAAATATATTGATTTAGGAGATGAAGAGATACTAAATACTTATACTTCGTTGCTAAATAAAGGCTTTATAGAAATAAAGTTACATAAGCAAGGTACTACTATTGATGAAGAGATTAGTTTAGATTTATTTTATGATAAATTAATATTAAATAAAAAAGAAGAGAAAAAAGAAACAAATATTTTTGCAATATTTGAAAGCGAATTTGGACGTACTTTAAGTCCGATGGAATATGAAACAATTAATACTTGGTTAGATAGTAATATAGATGAAGAAACTATTAAAAATGCACTTAAAGAAGCGGTAATGAATGGTGTAACTAATTTAAAATATGTAAATAGTATAATATATGAATGGACTAAGAAAGGAATAAAAAATAAATCATTAGAAGAAACAAAAGACTTTAAAGATTTATTTGATTACGATTGGCTTAAAGATGAATAGTAAAGAAATAATAGAAGTTTTAGATACTTATATAGAAGACCCAAAATGTGAATTAGAATTTAACAAGGATTACGAATTAGTACTTGCAGTAATGTTAAGTGCACAGACAACTGATAAAAGAGTAAATGCTGTGACAAAAGAATTGTTTAAAGAATATGATACATTGGGTAAACTTAATAAATTAAGTATAGAAGAAATTGAAAAAAAAATAAGATCAATTGGTATGTACAAACAGAAAGCTAGACATTTTAAGAATATAGTAGAAGAACTATCAAAAATAGGCTACGTGCCAAATGATAGAGCATATTTAGAAAAACTAAGTGGAATAGGTAGAAAAAGTGCAAATGTCGTGTTAGCTGTCATATATAAGGAACCATGTATTGCTGTTGATACACATGTAACAAGAGTTAGTAAAAGATTGGGGTTAGTTGATGAAAAGGATGATGTTTTAACAATTGAAAATAAATTAATGCATTTTTTTCCAAAAGAAGAGTGGATTAAAATACATTATGAATTAGTATTATTCGGCAGATATTTTTGTTTAGCAAAAAAACCATTATGCGGAAGTTGTAAATTCAAAAAAATATGTACATATAAGAAGAGTTCAAATTGATATGAACTCTTCTTATAATTATTCAATATAAATACTTCTACTTTCACTACTATAAGTCACGCCTAGATATACAATGTGATAGGTTATTTGGTACCAACCCTTTTGAGAAGTATCTATTTCATCTAAACTATTTAATGTTGTATTTTTTACCCTATCTTTAATGGATAAAGAAATAGTACTTTTATCTATGGTTTCCGTCATGTCTAAACCATTGACAATTATTTTAATGGTATCTGTGCCTACGTTAGGGATAGTTTCTCCAATTTTAATCGTAGGATGTATTTTTCCACTTTCTTCTAAAGCAAGTAATTCAATATCAACTGTTGTGGCAGAGCCTGTAATGGTTTTGCTAATCCCATTGCTAGCATTATCTTTGAAGATGCTATAAGCGCTTTTGACAACAATTTCGTTATAACCTGTGGTATTACTTATTGTATAAGTGATATCAGTGGTAAATCCCACATATTTCATGTCGTCGCCGTTTTTTAAATATATATCAAATCCAAAGTCGCCCAAGTAAGTTTTATTATATTGTAATCTTAGATTATAATATTTGTCAGCATACTTACCATAATTAGTATTAAAATAATTTTTTAAGTATTCTTCAGTAGAAACTTCAGGAGTGCCAGGAGATACCCAACTAATAGTTGCCCCATTTTCTGTTTCAATAACGCTTAAATCAGTAGGATCTGATAATTTAGCAAATCTTGGCGATACTTCAGAAGGTTCAGTACCTTTGATAAACATGTGTGTTTCAACTAAATCTTCAGGAGTGTATTCACTAGCTAATTGTGCTGGAATTGTCTCTAATTCAACTTTTACTGAGCTTATACCGCCAGGATTAGAAAACTTAGAATTCTTTTTAAATAAGTTATTTAAAAGAACTCCCTGTATTTTATTTCTGTTGCTAGAAGATGAACCCATAGTATTATAATAATCACTATATAATTCATCATAACCATACCAGAAAGATAGTGTATAATCAGGGCTATAAGTTGCTACCCATGAATCACGAATAGTGCTAGATGGGACACCAGCTTCTCTCAGTGCGTCACTATCATAACTACTAGTACCTGTTTTAGTTGCTATTTGAGTGCCACTGACTTTTACGGTATAAGGTGTAACACCAAACAATATATTAGTTATCATGTATGCTGTTTGAGCGGACATAACTTTTTCTTTTTTGTGTTTAGGTTCGACGATTTCACCAGTATCTCTATAGATAAACTTACTTACGGTATAAGGTTCAGTGTAATAACCGCCGTTGGCAAAAGCGGAATAAGCGCCCGCTAGCTCAGTAGGAGTAACTCCATTAAATGCACCGACTGAATGTGCTTCATGTAAATAACCATCAGATGTTTCTGGCGTAATTCCTAATGAAGTAACAAAGTCATATATTAGATCATTATCAATAGCTTGGAATGCTTGTAAAGCAACAGTGTTAATACTTTTAACTAATGCATATTTTAAAGTTACTAAGCCTTCATTTCTATTATTCCAGTTAGAAATAATCTTTCCGCTAGAATAAGCAACATCATCTTCATCAAAGAAAGGAGTATAAGTAGACCATTTCAAATATTCAATACCAGGACCATATTCAAATAATGGTTTTGCTGTAGAGCCAGGGTGGCTATCTATGTCTGTAGCATAGTTAAAACCTAAAGCTCTATCTTTATTTCTACCAGCACCGACAGCAATCATCGCGCCAGTATCGTTATCAATCATACTTATTCCAACTTGTATTTTTTCATCTTTAAATTCGTAACCTAATTCTTCATTATAAAACTTATTAATTACATCTTGTTTATCTTTAATAATAGTACTATATATCTCCATAGAAACGTCATATGGACTTACTTTATACTCATTTATTATTTCTTTTACTATTGTATCAATCGCACCTTGATATTCATTGATATTTGAAGCGCCTTCATCTACGAGCAAGTTTTTAACGTGAACACTTTTTGCAGCTTCGCATTCTTCTTCTGTAATATATCCATGTCTTAACATTAAGTTTAATACGATGTTTTTTCTAGCGTCTGCATTATCGGGATACACGTAAGGGTCATAAGCCGTTGGTGCTTGAAATAATCCGGCTATCATAGCCGCTTCAGGCAATGATAAATTTGCAGCACTTTTACCAAAATATACTTGAGAAGCTTGTTCTACACCATAAGCACCACTACCTAAGAATGGGCCGTTTACATAAAACTCAATAATTTCATTTTTAGTATAATTTTTTTCCACTTTAAATACAGCCATATAAATATCTGTAAACTTCCTTATAATACCTTCTATACCAGTAGAAGTATTATCAGTCCAAGTATTTTTAACAACTTGCATTGTAAGAGTAGAAGCACCACCAGCATCGGAATTGCCCATTAATTGGCCAATAGATGCTTTGATAAATCTAAATAAATCAAAACCATTATGTTGGAAAAATCTTGAATCCTCTGTCGCTATAATCGCATCTATTAAAACTTGACTAAGTTCGTCGTAAGTAACCTTTTCTCTTTTTTCAACTGAGTCTTCGCCGACGCTAGTACCTAAAGTTGCCATTATCTCTCCATCAGCAAAGTAAATAATTGAAGCTTCTTTTTCATAGAGTTTATCAGGATCAAAAGCAGGTGCATTTAAAACAACATAAGTTCCAAAAGCAATAACTGCCAAAAATATAACAATTGCTATAAATGTAATACTTACTAAAATATAATAACCAACTCTAGAGTTTTTGCTCTTTTTTACCTTCTTAGATTTTTTTATTTTTCTTGCTTCTTTGTCATTTTTAAGTTTTGCTTTTAACTTATTTCCCTTATTTCTTATCTTATTAAAATTAATCTTATTTTTTGCGCTCGTCATAATTCACTCCTTTATTAATTCTTCAACGATTTTTATATAATCAATTCTTGGAATATATTTTTCTTGAATAATATGGCCATGTTCTTTAATAAATGTAAATGGAATACTTTTCCTATCATTATTTTTAATAAAATCAAGAATAATTTTGCCTTCTAATAAATAAAAATTATTATTAATATATATAATTAAGAAAGATATTCCGCCATGTTTAATAATATTTTTCATGTGAACTAGTTGATGTGGCTTAATATTAGATAAAGGAAAATTTGTTTTATTTTTACATTCTTTAGCATCAAACTCAATATATTTTCCTTTATATATACCGTTATAATCTAATGTTGATGTTTGAGAAAACACCGCCTTATCAATTAAAGTTGTTTGCTTCGTTCGATAGGAAACATTTAAAACTTTAATCGGCGTGGGCTTTTTATATATAATAGCAATGTCTTTAGATAAGTAGTAAGTATTAGTGTCATTAATAATATTTTCTAACCACATTCCGCGATTAGCATATCCATTTTGATTTTTTACTGCCATTTAGTCCACCTAGTTCATTATACTATATTTTAAAAAAAATATCTATTTTACAATACGTTGACATGGGTAATATGTAAAGAAAGCAAATAGCAAATAAACTTACAATGGTAATTTAAATCATAAATATAATAAGTTTATGTTATTAAAATTAAACATAAAATTTATCATAAATTTAAACTCAATTAATATAGCATTTGTATTTTTAACTAAAGTGTGATAAAATTAAAAACGGCTTTAAAAAATAAACACTTTTATGGATTTTATTTACTAGTGCTCATAAAATATGAGTGTAAATATTTAGAAATAAAAGGGTGTAATAACGAAGGGAGAGATTTATATGGCAGTAGTGTCAAAAAGTTATTTATTAGAAGCAGGTGTTCACTTTGGACATCAAACAAAAAGATGGAATCCAAAAATGAAGGAATACATCTTTACATCAAGAGATGACATTTATATTATTGACTTACAAAAAACTGTTGAAAAGCTAGAAGAAGCATATGCCGAATTATTTAAAGCCACACAAAACGGCGGAAAAGTTTTATTTGTAGGTACAAAAAAACAAGCTCAAGAAGCAAGTATCGAGGAAGCAAACAGATGCAAAGGATACTATGTTACTGAGCGTTGGTTAGGAGGCACATTAACTAACTTTAAAACTATTAAAGAAAGGATAAATAGACTTTCTGAGATAGAAGAAATGGAAAAAAATGGCACATTAGAACTTTTACCAAAAAAAGAAGTATCAAAGATAAGGAAAGAATATGATAAGTTAAACAAAATTTTATGTGGTATAAGAGAAATGAATAGATTACCACAGGCGGTTATCATAGTAGATCCTAGAGTCGAAATAAATGCAATAAAAGAAGCGAGAAAATTAGATATACCTGTATTTGGAATAGTTGATACAAATTCAGATCCAGATGACGTGGATTATGTAATACCAGGAAATGATGATGCTGTAAGAAGTGTTAAAGTAATACTAGGAGTATTGGCAAATGCAGTGTGCGAAGCAAATGGTTTACCACTTGATGATTATGTAACAGAAGAAGACGAAATTAAGCCAAAAAAGAAAGAAACATCTAAAGTAGAAATTGAAGTAATAGAAAAAGAAGTAAAATCTAAGGAAGAAACTGCTAATGAAATAAAAGCAGAAAAAGAAACAGTAGATTTAAATACTATGAAACTTGCTGAATTAAAAGCATTAGCCAAAGAAAACGGAATTAAGGGCTATTCAACAATGAAAAAAGATGAATTAATAAAAAAGTTAAAATAAGAGAGGTGCAATATGGAAATAAATGCTAGTCTTGTAAAAGAATTAAGAGAAATTACCGGGGCAGGAATGATGGACTGCAAAAAAGCATTAGTTGAATGTAATGGAGACATTGATAAAAGCATAGATTACTTAAGAGAAAAAGGAATGAGTAAAGCAGCAAAAAAAGCTGATAGAATTGCAGCAGAAGGTCTATCTAACATATATATTAGTGGTAATAATGCAGTTGTAATTGAAGTTAATTCAGAAACTGATTTTGTAGCTAAAAACGATGAGTTTAAAGCAATGGTAGACAAAATTGGTAATGCAATATTAAATAGCGATGTTTCTAACGTAGAAGAAGCATTAAATTTAAGTTTAGAAGATGGAACAATAAACGACTTAATAGTTAGCGAAACAGCAACTATTGGAGAAAAACTAAGTTTAAGAAGATTTGAAAAAGTAACAAAAAGTGATGATGAAGTATTTGGTTCATATTTACACATGGGCGGTAAAATTTCATCACTAGTTGTAATAAAAGGAAACAACGAAGAAGTGGCTAAAGATGTAGCAATGCAAGCAGCAGCAATGCGTCCAGAATACATTAATAAAGATTCTGTTCCAGCTGAAGTAATAGAGCACGAAAAAAATATATTAAAAGAACAAGCATTAAGTGAAGGAAAACCACAAGAGTTTGTTGAAAAAATAATTTTAGGCAGACTTGAAAAGTTTTTTGCTGAAATATGCCTTGTACTACAAACATTTGTTAAAGACAGTGATTTAACTGTGAAACAATATTTAGATAAATATAATTCAGATGTAGTATCCTTAGTTAGATATGAAGTAGGCGAAGGAATGGAAAAAAGAAACGATAACTTTGCTGAAGAAGTAAGGAGTCAACTAAATAATTAGTGAAAAGTCATGAAAAAAAGAAATAGAAAAGGAATGGCAATGCTAGTTGTTGCCATCTTTCTTTTGCTAATAGTTATAAACTTTGAAAGTTTAAGAGATATTGAACAGACAAACTTAATAGGTATGCAAAACGTACATACAGAGTTCATAAAAATAAAAGAAGAAATTTTTGATATATTAGAAAAAGATGCAGTAATAATATTCACAAGTAAAAATACTGATAGTAAAAAAGTTAAACAAGCACTTTATAGCGCAGCTTTAATAAATAACTATGGAACTATTTACGAAGTGGATTTGAGTGAAGAAGAACTAGTAATTGAATTAATAGATAATAGAGATGTTAATATAGTTAAAAAATCAACAGAGTTTTATAATAAATTAATAAACAAACTAGGTTCGTTTTCAGAAATATATGCAATAAAAAATCAAAATGGAGAATATGTTAATACTGGGCATCAAAAAATATATACTCCATTTGTAGTATACATAAAAGATGGCAAGATATTATACTCTTATTATTTGCATGAAAGTGAAGAATTAACTGATAAAGAATTAAAAGATATATATTCTTATGGATTTAATTTACTAAAAGATGAAAACGCATAAATAAAGGAAAGTGCTAAATGAAAAAATATTTAAAAGAAATCTTAACTTTGTTAATACAACTATATATGTTTTATATATTGCCATTATTTTCTGGTCCTACGGATATGATGGGAATGGTATTAATAATTATTATTGTAACTTTTATATTATCAATATTCATTGGAATGTTTAGTAAAATAAAACTTAAATATGTCTACCCAATACTTATTTCAATTTTATTTATTCCGTCGGTATATCTTTACTATAATAATACTGCATTAATACATGCTGTATGGTATTTAATAGTGTCCTATGCGGGATTAATAATAGGTATAATAATTAATAAAATATTTAAAATAAAAAGTCATTAAGTAGTATTAAATAATACTGCTTTTTTTATTTGTCACAAAAAGTGTAAAGTTTTAAAAAAAATAAAAAAAAGTTAATAAAATTATTTACAACAAAAAATAAAAATAGTAATATAGTGGTAGACAGTGGCACGATGTGGAAGAAAGTGGGGAATTTTATGTTTATTGGAGAATTTCATCACAACATAGATGAAAAAGGTAGACTTATAATTCCATCTAAGTTTAGATATGAACTAGGTGAAAGATTCATTATTACTCGTGGATTAGATAAATGCTTGTTCATATATTCATTAGAGGAATGGGAAAAAATAACTAATAAATTAAAAACACTTCCTTTTACAAAAAAAGATGCTAGAGATTTTTCAAGATTCTTTTTAAGTGGCGCTGCTGAATGTGAATTCGATAAACAAGGTCGAATCCTAATTACCTCACCTTTAGTTCGTTACGCCAATTTAATACAAAAATGCGTTATAATTGGCGTAAATGAACGATTAGAAATATGGAACGAAGAAGAGTTTGAAAGTTTCATAAATAAAAATGAAGAAGAGTTTAGTGAAATAGCTGAAAACTTATTTAATCAAGAGTGAAAATGCATAAAAGCGTATTATTAAAAGAAACTATTGATTTGTTAAATATAAGAGGTAATGGAAAATATATAGATGCGACTCTTGGTTATGCAGGACATTCAAGTGAAATACTTAGGAGGTTAGAAAAAGAGGGGTTTCTTTTCGCCTTTGATCAAGATGAAGAAGCAATAGAGTTCAGTAAAGAAAGACTGAATAAAATTAATAGCAATTTCAAAATCTTTCACACTAACTTTAAGAATATGAAAGACTATGTAGATGAAAAAGTTGATGGAATACTGTTTGACTTAGGAGTTAGTAGTCCACAACTAGATAATGGTGAAAGAGGATTTAGTTATCACAGTGATGCACCATTAGATATGAGAATGGACAAAAGACAAAGTTTAAGCGCATATGAAGTTGTTAATAATTATGATTTAATGAAACTAATACAGATATTTTTTGAATACGGAGAAGAAAAATATTCAAAGGTCATAGCTAAAGCTATTGTGAACAATAGACCAATAAATACAACTTTAGAACTTGCTGAAGTAATAAAAGCAAGCGTTCCAGAAAGTTATAGAAATAGTGCTCACCCAGCTAGAAAAGTATTTCAAGCTATAAGAATTGAGGTAAATAAAGAACTAGAAATATTAACCGAATCAATTAATAATGCATTTGACTTACTAAATAGTGGTGGTAGACTTGCAATTATAACATTTCATTCATTAGAAGATAGGATAGTTAAAAAAGCGTTTAAAAAATTAACTGATGAGGACGAAATAAGCAAAAAATTGCCTATAGTAGAGACAAAACAAAGGGCAAAACTAATTACAAAAAAACCAATCATACCGAGTGATAGCGAACTAGAAGAAAATAGAAGAAGTAGAAGTGCGAAACTTCGTGTGATTGAAAAAATATAAGGGAGAATAAAAATGGCAAGAAAAAGGGTTATTACATTAAAAGGAGAAAAAGTATTATACGTATTAATAGGACTACTAGTAATTTTTAATGTGTTAGGACAATCTTTTTCTATGGCATTATTAAGTAAAACTAACATTGAAGTAGAGAGCATGAGAACTAAAATAGAAACTCAACAAAATTTAAATGCAAGTTTAGAAATGAAAATAAACGAACTTGCATCACTTGACAATATTCAAAGTGTTGCATACTCATATGGTTTAGAGTATAATAATGATAACATTAGAGTAATTGAAGAGTGAGGTGCAATTAAATGAACAAAGCAAGAACCATTAGATTGAACAAAGTTTTTTGGATGGTTGTTGTTTTTTTGTTTGCACTTATAATTGCAAAATTGTTATATGTAGCTTTAAGCCCAGTGGTAGATGGTGTAAATATAAAAGAATTTGCTGATAGTAGAAATACAAAAAAAGAGACAATCGTTGCTAATAGGGGAACTATCTATGATTCAAACGGAGAAATACTCGCACAAAATGTAAATAGTTATACAGTAATTGCATATTTAAGTGAGTCTAGAACTACGGACCCAGAAAATCCATATCATGTTGTGGATAAAGAAAAAACAGCAAAATTACTTTCTCCAATAATAAATATGACAGAAGAGAGAATCTTTGAACTTTTAAATTACGATGCATATCAAGTTGAATTAGGTCCAGGAGGAAGGGGTTTAACAGAATTAGTTAAAGAAGAAATTGAAGCATTAGATTTACCAGGGATAGATTTTATAAAGAGCACAAAAAGATACTATCCAAATGCAGATTTTCTTTCATACACACTAGGTTATGCTAAAACTGATGAATCCAATAACGTAATTGGTGAATTAGGTGTTGAACTATATTATAATGAACTGCTCACAGGAAAGAACGGCCATAAAGAATATCAATCAGATATGTATGGATATCAAATTGCTAATACGGAACCTATAATAGAAGAAGCAGAAGATGGCAATGATATTTATCTAACAATAGATACAAATATTCAAATGTTTGTAGAGCAAGCGATGAATACTTTGACTGAAAAAGGTGTGGACTGGGCTTCAATAAGTATAACAAATGCAAAAACAGGGGAAATATTAGGTGTAAGTTCATCACCAAGTTTTGATCCAAATATAAAAGACATAGAGTCATATTACGATCCATTTGTTTCATACACTTTTGAACCGGGTTCAACGATGAAAATATTCAGTTTTATGGCTGCTATAGAAAATGGAATGTACGATGGAGAAGAAATATATCAAAGCGGAACAATTAAAATCGGTGAAGATAAAGTTACAGATTGGAATGATTACGGATGGGGTAAAATAACTTTTGACAGAGGATTTTATGCATCAAGTAACACAGCAGCAACTTTACTCGCGCAAAGATTAGGTAGAGACAAATTAAAAGATTTCTATGAATCGCTAGGATTAGGCAAAATCACGGGAATTAATTTGCCAGAAGAGCAAACTGGTGTAATAAACTTTAAATATGATATTGAAGTAGCAAATGCTTCATTTGGACAAGGGATGAGCGTTACGCCAATACAAATGGTTCAAGCACTAACATTATTGGGAAACAACGGAACAATAATAAAACCATACATAATTAAAAAAATTGTAGATGGGGAAGAAATAGTGTATGAAGGTGCGCGAGAGGAAATAGGAAAAGTTGCTAGTCCAGAAACAATAAAAGAAGTATTAGAACTTATGTATGGAGTTGTAAATTCAGGTGATAGCATAACTACAGGTTCAAGCTATAAAGTTGATATTGTAAACCTTGCAGGTAAAACGGGGACAGCTCAAATAGCGAGTGAGAGTGGCGGATACATGACAGGATATTACGACAACATCAGGAGTTTTGCAGGAGTATTTCCGTATGAAGACCCAGAAATCATTGTATACGCGGCTGTAAGAAGACTAACCGATTCAAGTTTAATTTCAGATGCAGTAACAGCACTAGTAGAAGATGTTGCAACTTATTTAAACATAACGAGCACTGAAATAGTTATAAAAGAGGGTACATATGAATTAGATAGTTTCATAAACACAGATGTGGATGAAACTAAAGAATCATTAACAAAAAATGGCTTTGAAGTAGTGGTAATTGGAGATGGATCAAAAGTAATAGATCAGTATCCTAAAAAAGGAATGACAATAAATGAAAAAGATAAAATATTTTTTCTTACGAATGGAAATAATAAAACATATCCTGATATGACAAACTGGTCTAGAAGTGACGTGACATCATTTGCTAACCTAATCGGATTGTCAGTATCATTTGATGGCTATGGCTATGTGAAAAATCCAACTATAGAAAAAGGAGAAACAATAAACTTAAATCAAACATTAAAACTCACTTTAGAACCACTATATAATTTAGATGAAACAACACTAGAAAACGACAAAGAATGACACAAATATAATGTATTCTTATATTGGTGATAGAATGAGAATATATTATATTTTTTTAGTAAAAAAAGAAATAATGAATATAGTAAAGAACAAACCATTAAATCTATATAAAATGTTAGAAAATATATATTTAATGAATAACGACGATATAGTTTTAGGATATAAAACATTTGAAAAGCTTTGTAAAGTTATAAATAAAAACAATTTTAGCAAACTTATAAAGGATATTAACAAAGATAACTTAAATTACACATGTTTTAACAACACGCATTTATTGAACGACTTTTTAAAAAACGAAACAACTAAACTTATAATTAACAACAGCCATATGAAACTAAAAAGCAATGTTGAGTATCCTTCATTCTTAAAAGATATAAAAAATATACCTAACTTATTTGTATGTGATTTTATAAATATGGATTATTTCTTTGTAAAAGATATATTGGTAGAAACAAAATAAAAGTAATAATGCTTGTAAATAAAGCATAAAATTGATAAAATGATTGATGAGGTGAATACTATGTGGATGGACATATTGTACATATTGATTGGTTTAGTAATTGGCTTAGTAATAGGATTTTTATTAGCTAGATATCTTATGAAAAAACAACTAAAAGAAAATCCTCCGATAAATGAAGAAATGATAAAAGCTCTTATGAGAGGAATGGGAAGAAATCCTAGTCAAAAACAAGTTAACCAATTAATGAAACAAATGAGTAGATTTCAATAATCACTCATTTTTATTTTTTGTCTTTTCTTTTTATAAAATATCATTTAAAATAAACCTTAGGTGAGTCATATATGAAAGATATAAAATTAAGTCCGTTAGATATATATCAAGTAGTAAATAAAAGTATATTAAATGAAACAGATAGATTGGTTTTAACAATGCTTTATATGCCTATAATAGGAAGTGACAGCATCACTTTATATATGACTTTATATAGTGAATTGAACTTAAACAATTATATATCAGTTGAATTGTCTCATCACCACTTAATATCAACTACAACACTTGGGATAAACGAAATTACTGAAGCTAGGATAAAATTAGAAGGTATTGGACTATTAAAAACATATGTAAAAGAAAGTGACATCAATAGTTATGTGTATGAGCTATATAGTCCTATAACACCTAATGAGTTTTTTAACCATCCTATATTTAACATGGTATTATTTAACAATATTGGCAAGGAAGAATATAATAGGTTACTTAACTACTTTAAAGTTCCAAAAGTAGATTTAAAAAATTATATAGATATAACTGCTCCATTTGATATGTGCTTTACAAGTGAAAGTTTTACTCCATTAGAAATAGAAGAAAACATAATAAAAAAAGAAACATTAAAATTAAATTACGAATTAGATTTTGACTTTGAAGTAATGATAAATAGTATTCCAAAAAACATATTTAATAGCAAATGCCTTAATAAAAGCACGAAAGAACTAATAATAAACTTAGGTTTTTTATATGAATTAGATCCTTTGACAATGGCAGATTTAATAAAAACAGCACTAAATGAAAAAGGATGTATAGAAAAAGAAACATTAAGAAAAAATGTTAGAAAGTACTACCAATTTAACAATAACAATAGATTACCTAGTTTATTATTTAAAAGTCAACCTGAATATTTAAAAACTAATAAAACAGATAATTCAAACAGGACAAGAATGATAAGAGTGTTTGAAAATACAAGTCCATATCAATTTTTAAGGGCAAAATACAAAGGAGTAAGACCTACAGATAGAGATATGAGTATATTAGAAACGTTATTAGTTGACCTGAAATTAAATCCTGCAGTTGTTAATGTCTTAATAGATTATATATTAAAAACAAATAATAACAAATTAGTAAAAGCATATGTAGATACAATAGCTGGTCAGTGGAAAAGAAGTGGGGTAGAAACTGCCAGTGAAGCAATGGAATTTGCAGAAAAAGAACATAAAAAGAAAAGAAAAGTTTCAAAATCAAGCACCAAAGAAATAACGCCAGTCTGGTTTAACAAAACAATAGAAAAAGAAGAAGTAACAGAAGAAGAAAAGAAAGAATTAGAAGAGTTACTAAAGGAGTTTAAGTAATGCAAAAAATTAGTAATTATAACAACTATAAAAAGAAAAATATATTATTAAATCTTAAAAAAAATTATATGATTGCACTTCAAAATAATGAATTTGTTAAGCTAGTAAATAGGTTAAATGTTGAAGAAGAAACACTTATAAAATACACATCAAAATTAGAAAATACGGTAGAAGAATTAAATAATTGTAAAAATTGTAAAGGAATAGGCTCTTGTAAAAACAAAGTAATAGGATACGTTAGTTATCCAGAAAAACAAGATAATGGTATAGTTTTTTCATATGTTCCTTGCAAATACCAAAAAGAGTTATCAAAAATAAAAAATAACGTAACTTTTTTTGAAACGCCAAAGTTTTTAAGAGAAGCCAAAATGAAAGAAATATACTTAAATGATAAAAAGAGAATAGACGTTATAAAATACGTAAAAAGTTTTATAGATTCATACAAATCAAATAGTAAAATTAAAGGTTTATATTTATATGGTTCATTTGGTAGTGGAAAAAGTTATATAATAAATGCACTTTTGAATGAACTAGGAAAAGAAGGAGTAATATGTATAAGCGTATATTACCCTAGTTTGCTAAAAACTTTAAAAGAAGGTTTTAAAACTAATTATGAAGAACGCTTAGAAGAAATAATTAAATGTGACATATTACTTTTAGATGACATAGGTGCAGAAAATAACACCGCTTGGGCAAGAGATGAAATACTTG
Source organism: uncultured Bacilli bacterium (assembly GCA_944350335.1). Classification (GTDB taxonomy): domain Bacteria; phylum Bacillota_I; class Bacilli_A; order RF39; family UBA660; genus CALVVN01. Next base: position 2,226 of record CALVOQ010000015.1, on the reverse strand, counting down.
GGACAATACTTCAATATAGAATGGATAATGGTTTATCTACCTTTTTTACATCTAATTTAAACTTAGAAGAATTAGAAACACATCTAGAGACAACATCCAATAGCGTAGATAAAATAAAAGCGAGAAGGATAATTGAGAGAATAAAACAATTAACTAATCCAAAGGAATTAATAAGCGAAGACTTGAGAAAATAATTAAAATGTGCTATAATATAAGGTCATAAAAGGTGGATGGGGTATGGAGTTTAGAAATAGTGATCAATTAAAGTCACATTTAAAAACTGAAGCTAGTAGACTTGGTACTACAATCAATAATACATATAATACATTTTTTGCAAGGACATTACTAGAAAGCATTGCTGAATATAATTATGGCGATTTTGTAGTTAAAGGAAGTTTTTCTCAACTAGTTCATTCAGGAAAACTATATAGACCTGTTACAGACATTGATTTGTCAAGTACAAATGGTGTTAAAGCGGTTGATTTTTTTCATGAATTATTAGGTAGGAGAGGTAATCCAGTTACATATGAGATAAATAGAAGACCAAAAATTACTGCAAATGGAGTTCATAATTTTTCAGTTTACTGTTGTTACGGAAGCATAAAGCACAGTATAGGTATAGATTTTATGCCGAATTATAAACCTACATATGAAGTACAATATAAACCAGTACCTACTATTTTTACAAAAGACAATAAGTTTTATGTAAATACTCCATCATATGAAGAATATTTGGCAGAAAAACTATGTATTGTTGCAGAAACCACTACAGCTGATTCAATCCATAGATTTAAAGATTTTTATGATATTTATAAATTACATGGTGGCGAATATGACTATGATAAGTTTTCAATATATTTCCAAAGAATGATAAGAGATAGAAAGAGGATAAAGCTATCAAACATAGATGTATCATTTTTAAACAAAGATTTTATAAATAAATATGTTCATTTATGGGAAAGTTCAAAAAGACATTTTGAGTTTTTAGATGATACTGTAGAATTTGATGAAGCAGTATTTTATACAAAAGGAGTTTTAACGGACCAAATATTGAAATTAAAAAGGAGGTAGCATGGATAAAACATCATTTGATAGTAAGATGAGTATGTTAGTTACTGAAAAAAGACTATTAGAAACCACTTACAAAAGAACACAAAACGAAGAAACAAAATTAGAAATTAAAAGAAGAATAATACATATCAGAAGTGAAATGCAAAAATTAAAGAAAGAATATAATGCTGCCCCTAATGAGATAAAAAAAATAGAGGTATTATGATGGACCATAAAGATGAATTATTTGAATTAAGTTTTAGAGAAAGGCTACTAATAATTCAAATAAATAAAGCGGAAGATGAAACTTATAAAGCTGAATTAGAGCAATTGCTTCGTGAGACAAAAGCACAAATAAAAAAAGTTAAAGGTGACATAGCAAAAACTTATAGAAAAGCTGGCCTTGATTATATATACAAATAATATTGTAAAGAGACATAATGCCTTTTTACGTTTTGCAAAAAAATATATTGAAATATTTGTGAAAATATGTTAACTTTATTCTAGGAGGAAGTTATGAAGAAAATATTTAAAAGAATTTTCATTTTTACATTTGCGCTAATTAATTTTATAGTTATTAGTAATGTAAATGCTGCAACTATTACATATAGAGGTGCAGAGTTTGATGTTATTCCAGCAGATAGAATAACAACTTCTACTGTTGATGGGGTAGAAGCAACTGTGGTTGATGGAAAAGTAACATTTACAGTATCAATTCCAGCTGACCCAAGATCTTGGTTAGAACAAGAAAGTGATACACAGACAAAAAACTATGTTTATTCAGGAGTTCATATAACACCACCAAGTGAAGAAGCTACAAAATATGATGCATTGTTGGACGCTGAAAACGATTTTCCTTACTATGGATCAACTCCAGAAAGTGAAATTGAAGAAGGAAAAAACCGCGTAGAAGGATTAACTAATGGTCGTTTGGCTGGCTATTATGTTGTTGGAGATAGAGAGAATGATGTTTTAGCCTTATACGAGGGAAGAGAATACATTACAGTTATCTATTGGTATAATGACGATAATGAATATTTGGGAAGAGAATATTTTGTAGTTGAGAGAACTAATGCAGACCCAAATGCAGAAACAATAAAAAGAACTGAAATAGATCCAAGTCGTATAAGTCTAGTAGAAGGGCAAGAAAACGTTACCCTTGAAAATGGAGTAGTT
>CALVOQ010000014.1 GCA_944350335.1 uncultured Bacilli bacterium | reverse complement strand
CCTCCCGCATTTATGTGATTAGATATTACAATTACATCTTTACCATTACCATAAGCATCAAGTATTCTATCAACTCGTTCAGAAGGCTCTAAAGTTTCATCGGTAGTTCTCGTCATTTTCACAGGAACTCCCAGTTCTCTAAATCTATTATACATATAATTACTTATTAACAAATTTAAATCTTTTTCAACAATTCCATTTCCTGATGCCCCTCCATCAACACCTCCGTGTCCCGCATCAATAACAATTCCAGTTAAAGCCATAAAATCACCTACTTTAATATATGACAAAAGTGGATTTCCGTGATATAGAAAATTATAAAATTAAATATTGCAAACCATATCACATCTCTATTTTCTTAGACTCAACTATTCCCAAATTATTTTTATAACATTTCTTTGGCAAAAAACTGCAGACCTCAAAAATTTATTAAGTCTCTTAATGATCATTTGTAAAACTCTATTTAAATTGTTATTCTTTGGATCAATGTCCTTAAATTCAATAATCGTTTCTCCAGATTCATTATGAAAAAAAATTAATATTCTCGTGCGCTAAACTATTTCTTATTACATCACATATAACACATTTACGAACTTGTTCGCAATTCACGTTAGAACGTTTACTTATTTGTTTAGTACATATTTCTTCATAATAATCACTCGCCACACTTCCGTCAACATTTTTTGAACCAATATAATAATGAGCACTATCTAATTCAAAATCAATCAAATCATAATCAATTTCATCAAATTATCAGCACTACTATTTTTTATATTTTGTAATCTATACAACACTAAATAAACTTTTAAAATAGCAAGCGCAAAAGTACAACTATTTTTAGCAAATGCCTCTCTCAAAAACATGTTATCTTTTATATCAAATATCATATTTATTCTTCAACATCTTTCTTAATTCCATCCGATACAATATATTCTTCTTTATTTGATGCATCAAATACATATGTAACTTTTTTTGAATTCCTATTAATATTGTTATTTGATAAGTTATTATCATTTGTTTGTTGGTTTAATTCGCTTGATTCTTCTTTTTTAAAAATCAAATCCAATTTTTCTTTTATTTGTTCTCTACTAAATGGTTTTGATATATAATCAGCAAATCCTTTACTTATATATCTTTCTTTTGCACCTGATACTGCATCAGCCGTTAAAGCTATAACAGGTGTTTCAAAACCAGAAATCTCTTTTAATTTAGAAAAAGTAGTTTCTCCCGACATTTCTGGCATCATGATATCCATTAAAATCAAATCATATTTATTACCATTATTAATTTTATCCAAACATTCTTGACCACTTTTACAAGTATCAATTTCAAAATTAAATGTTGATAAAGCTCGTTGCACAACTTTTATATTTAAATTATTGTCATCTACTATCAATATTTTTTTAGTAACTGAATTTTCCAAATTATTAGGTGTAGTTGTTGGTTTGTTTAGAAAAGTAATATCTTCTTTAATTTGATTATTTCTAACTATTGGGTTAGGATTAATAATTTTAGAAATTTTTTGTGGAATTTGAACCATAAAAATTGAGCCTTGTCCAAATTGACTTTGAACATTTATTTTTCCACCCATCATTTCTACCAATGCTTTCGTAATTGCTAATCCTAAACCTGTTCCCTCCGTTGTTGTATTTTTTTCAATATCTAATCTTTCAAATTTAGTAAATAATTTATTAATATTTTCTGCTTTAATACTACGACCAGTATCTTGTACGCTAATAACTAACAAACAGTTTAGATTTCGATTAATACATTTAACATTTAAATTAATTTGACCTTTTTCAGTGTATTTGATTGCATTAGTAAGTAAGTTATTTACAACTTCCTTGATGTGAACTTTATCTCCTATAAGTTCAAAAGGAATGTCTTCAGCCATATTAATGTTAAAATCTATTGGCTTATCGCCTATTCTTTTAGAGGTAATTCTAGCCATTTTAGTAATTTCCTCTTTAAAATTATACGGAATTTCGACAATTTCCATTTTTTCACTTTCAATCTTATTAATATCTAATATATTTCCAACTATTTCTAATAAAGTCTGTGAAGCATTTTGAATATCTTCTGTGTCTTCAACTACTTCTTTTGGTATTTGGTTTTTATAACTAGCTATATCCTCTGAAAGACCTACAATAGCATTTAATGGGGTTCTTATTTCATGAGACATACTACTCAAGAAATCACTTTTAGCTCTATTTGCTCTTTCAGCTTGATCCTTAGCTAAATTAGGTTGTGTTATAACTTTAACATCAGGGTTTTCTATCGTATGAAACATAATAAAAGTTATCATAATTAATGCAGGATTTATCAAATAATTGAGACTTGGAGACAACATTTGTATTACTAAAACAATTATTCCAAAAAATGCTAACATATATATTGGAATGTATTTTTTACTATTCATGTGTTTTCTATCAATTATAATACATACTAGTTGAAATAAAAAACCAATTCCAAATATAACATAAGTATAAAGAATTGATAATCCACTTGCAATAGTTCCACTATCATTAGTAATTACTTTTATTGGTAATAGCGTTATCATAATTATATTTAATATACTAAACCATATAAAAAAACTTTTTACCCTTTTTATTTTGTCTTGTTTTGTTAAAGAAATACAATAAGTATAAAACGTCAATGTTACAATCCACAAAGATAAAAATACTAAATAAATTTTATTAGTAATCATAATTAAAATTTCGTTCATATTTATTTCTGGATTTACCATCAAACCCAAAATTATTCCACTTATAGAAGTTAAAATTGTTATAATTAATAACTTTGAATATGTTTCATCTTCTAATTGTTTTGACGTTCTTTTCTAAAGAATATTATACCTATTATTATAATTGTCAATAACGCATAAATATTTAGCAACAAAAATCCTGATATATTATTTTGCAAACTATACCCTCCTATTTCTTACTTAAACTTAAAACTTTATTAACAATTTTCGTTTTATAAATCTTTATATCTCCAACAGAAAGGTTAGTTTCTTCCACATCTACGTTAATTTCACTTCCATCAAGCCCTTCATTTATTAATTCATTAAAACTAACTTTACTATTCTTAGATAAAGGCATACTTTCTCTAATTCTAAATTTTGATGGTATTTGCCTTGATGACATATTAGGATTAGAAATAATTTGTTGATATACAACTTCTTCTACTAATTTTATACTTTCCTCATCATCCAATAGATTATTATCATTTAAAACTATATGCGCAACAGGCATTAATCCTCTTTGCTTATCATCATAATATTGAACAATTCTACAATATTTAATTTTGTCATTTTCTTCAATAACTTTTTCTATTTCATATGGTTTAACTTTATAACCATCAAATCTCGTAAATGATCTATCTTTTCTTGAATCAAAGGTAAAAATTCCATCCCTATTCATTTTAACTAAATCTCTAGTTCTAATATAGCTTTTACCATCTAATTCATAATGTGGAACAATTATTTTTCCATCTAATGTGCCATTAGTAACAGCTGGTGATGAGACAGCTAATTCTCCAACTAATTGTTCCATATCTTCTGTAAATTCTAGCGGGACTAACTTATCACCTACATTTGGATCAACAATAGTATATATTGTATCCGGAAGCGGAATACCAATAGATTCATATCTATTATATTTTTTTTGAGCATACGAACCACATCCACAATACTCACTCATTCCATGTCCTTTTTCTACTTCAGCCGAACTTCCATGTTTTCTCAACCATAAGTTTAATTTTTCCTCATCTGCTCTAGTCATTGAATCTCCACCATAAATTATTCTAGTAATACATGACAAATCTTCTTTATCAAGATATCTACAATCAGGAAGAGATGCTAACCAAGATGGAGTTCCTAAAATTACATTTGGATGATGTTTTTTAACTAAGTATCCAAATTCATTTATTTCAAATTCTGGTATATCAATATTGTTAGAACCACTAGCAAGATTTAAAATATAGTTATTATCTGCCCCTAGCGAAGAAAAAAATGGTAATTCATGTAATATCCTATCTCCAACTTGAAAATTAGCACCTGCTTTAAATAATTGTTCCGTTCCAGATATTTGATTTGCATTTGTTAAAGTAATAGGTTTTGGTCTTGCTCCGGATGTACCAGAAGTATGTCCAATATAACTCAATAAATTTTCGTCATATACTGGTTCAAAATGTAAATTTGAGCATTCTTTTAATAAATCTCTACTTCTAATAACTTCTCAAGATGAAGTTTTTTCGGCCTCATCATACATCTTACTTTCTTGTTTCATAGACTTAACTTTCATTAAAATAGCTTGATATGTTTTTAATTTTTTTATCGAATCATCTACTCTTAAATTTCTCAAACTATTATATGCAATAACATCACGTAAATAATCAATTTTACCAACTAAATTCATTGAATCCGTAGCTGATAAAGTGACTATCTTATTTATTCCTAATTCTTTTAGTTCATTTTCGATTAGTTTAAGCATAGCAAAATAACATTTATCAAGAGAAATAATATAATCTGCTTTTTCATGTTTTATTATTTCTAATATTTTTTTCGCATTTGCTTCTAAATCCATAGAATCAGGACGCGGATCAACAAAATCAGAAACCACACCTATTTGAGATGATGCAAGCCATAATTGTCCACTTTCTGGAATATTAGGAACTAAATACAAAATTCTATCACCTTTTTTTACACCTAAACCTACTGACATTTTAGAAAACTCATCTATTTTTTCAAACAATTCATTATAACTTGTTTTTTGAAGTATAATAAGTCCCAGCAATCCCATTTCTATTTTTAGAATTTTTTTGTTTTATATAATCTGCTAAATTCGTTTTTGGATCTTCACTATTAACTTTAACACTATCATAATATTTCATCCACGGTTTATCTATATGCGGATACATTATATTTCTTGACATAAAAACCACCTTATAATTTATCCTAAATTAAGAAAAGATAACATTTTTTTGTAATTTATAACAACATTATAGTATGTTTTACAAATGTAATCAAATTTTCAAAATAATTAGATAGCATTCTCAAAGTGTGCCGATTTATAAAAGAATAACCATATAAACAAATGAAATTGAAATATCATTTATTTCACACACCATTGATATTTTATCTTGCTGATGCCAACCTATATACGTTGTTAAATCACCTTGTGGATTATCATGTATCAATAATACTTTTTTAGCCATTTTTGATAACGCTCCTCTAAACTAAAAATTGTGGTTTTTTACCAACTCCACCTTTTTTTGATTAGCCACAGCTATTACTATACAATCTTTCATCTTTTATTCCTTCTTTCTAATCTATCACGGTTTCTCTACATGACAAAGTAAACACAAAAAACTTTTTCTTCAAAAGCTTTATTTTACTTAGCTTGTTTACAAGTATCTACCATGTTCCAGATCAATAACAATTTCGGTTAAATCCCTGTTATTCGTGCATACTACGTCTATAATATAGTATGAAAAAATTAATTAAGTGACATTTTCAAATCTTACATACAAGTATATAAAGTAAAATTATGTAAATAATTATTAATAAACAAATAAATAAAATTGTCACGTGTTATAATAATATTATAAGAAAGAAGGTATGATATGGAAAATATTAAAGTTGTACAATATGGTTGTGGAAAAATGTCCGTTTACATTATGAGATACGTAATGGAAAATGGAGGACAAATCGTTGGCGCTATTGACATTAATCCAGAAATTATAGGAAAAGACATATCTGAAGTAATTGGTTGTGAAAAAACTGGAACAATCATAAAAAATGTTGAAGAGGCAGAGCAATTATTAAAAGAAGCAAAACCAGACATATGCATAATAACTACAATGAGTCTTATGAATGATTGTAAAGATGCTTTACTACTATGTGCAAAATTAGGAATTAATGCAATTACGACATGTGAAGAAGCATTTTACCCATTTAATTCTTCACCAGCATTAACTGAAGAGATAGACAGACTTGCAAAAGAAAATAACTGTACTATTACTGGAAGCGGATACCAAGATGCATTTTGGGGTAATCTAATAACAACTATAGCCGGAGCTTCGCAAAAAATAACAAAAATTAAAGGAAGTAGTTCATATAATGTTGAAGATTATGGAATAGCTCTAGCAAAAGCACATGGGGCAGGATTAACAAAAGAAGACTTTGACAAAGAAGTAGCTGCTGCAGACAACATATCAGAAGAAGAAAGAACTAAATTAATAAACAACGGAGAGTTCTTACCAAGTTACATGTGGAATGTTAATGGATGGCTATGCGACAAATTAGGTTTAACAGTTATAAGTCAAACACAAAAATGCATACCAACATTCCATGATAAAGACATAAATAGTAGTACATTAAATATGGTGGTTAAAGCAGGAACTTGTACAGGTATGAGAGCAATAGTTACAACAACAACAAAAGAAAGAATAACATTTGAAACAGAATGTATTGGAAAAGTATACTCAGAAGATGATTACGATTGTAATAATTGGGAAGTAATTGGAGAACCAACAACAAACTTAACTATAGCTAGACCACAGACAGTAGAATTAACATGCGCAACTATAGTTAATAGAATACCAGATGTAATAAACGCAAAACCAGGATTTGTACCAACTAGCCAAATGGGCGAACTTAAAAAATACATAAAAAGATGAACAATGATATGAAACCCCGTTTCTTGGACATAGAAACGAGGTTTTTATATGTCAAAATTAAGTTATGAAGATAAAATAAATATATATAATGAGAAAAAAAATGGAGAAACAAGAATTAACTTATCAAAAAAATATATGATAGGAAAAGATAAAATTGATTATTTAACTAGATTAATAGATAAACATGGATATGATATTCTTAGAACCACTAAAAATAGAAAATTTAACAATTATGAAAAAAACAAATTATTAATAGAGTTTTATTAGGTGGAGAAACAGTTTTATCCGTTTCTATAGACGAAGGTTTATTAAGTAATGGGATTTTGTTTAATTGGATACGAGAATATAAAAAAATGGGTTATAATATAGTTGAACGAAAGCGAGGGCGTCCAACTATGTCAAAAGTAACAAAGAAAAAAGAAAATAAAACACTAGAAGAAGAAAATGAAAGATTAAAAAAAGAAAATTTATATTTGAAAGCTGAGCTAGAATACTAAAAAAATTGAGAGCCGTTGTTCAAGCAAGGAAGAATCAACAACAGAAGAAAAAGTAAATGTTGTAAGTGAACTTCGGCTAAAATATCCATTAATGATTCTTCTACAAGTATCAGGCTAGCTAAATCTGTATATTATTATACTTTGTCTAAAACAGACAAAGATGATAAAAATAAAGAAATAAGAGATAAAATAAAGGAAATATTTATTAATAATAAGGAAAGATATGGTTATCGTAGGATTACATTAGAACTTAAAAATCAAGGCTATAATGTTAATCATAAGAAAGTTTATAGAATAATGGTAAAATTAGGTTTAAAACCTTTAAAGAGAAATAAGAGAAAATATTCATCATATAAAGGAACTGTTGGTAAAATAGCTGATAACTACATTAATCGTGAATTTTATGCAGATAAACCTAATCAAAAATGGTATACAGATGTAACAGAATTTAATCTTCGTGGTGAGAAATGTTATTTATCACCAATATTAGATGGTTTTAATGGTGAAGTAATATCCTATAATATTTCTAAATCACTTAATCTAGAGCAAATAAATGATATGCTTAATAAAGCATTTGAAGGTAAAAATTTAGAAGGATTAATATTTCACTCAGATCAAGGATGGCAATATCAACATCAATTTTATCAACAAAGATTAAAGAATAAAGGAATTAAACAAAGCATGTCTAGAAAAGGAAATAGTATGGATAATGGAGTGATGGAAAATTTCTTTGGAATACTAAAAACAGAAATGTTTTATGATCAAGAAGATAATTATAAGACATTAGATGATTTGATAAAAGCAATAGATGACTATATTAATTATTATAATTATGATAGAATTAAAGTAAAATTAAAAGGACTGTCGCCTGTAAATTACTGGTTACAATCCTCGAATTAGAAGCTATTTATAAATTGTCCAACTTTTGGGGTTCAGTTCACAATTCATCTTTTTTATTTACACTTTTTTACAAAATCACATTAATTTTCGAATATCTTACTTTAAAACTTTAAAATCTCTAAATCTATTTTGTTATACAGCAAAAGCTCTTTAACAAAAACAGAAGGAGTTTTTGTATTAACAAGCAGAAAAACATAACCTTTTGTTCTAGTTAATGCAACATAAAATAGTCTGCGCTCTTCTGCATAAGGACACATTTCTTTTTTTGATAAAACATAATTAAAAACTTTCTCTTCAGACTTTTTATTAGGAAAACCCCATATTTCATTTTCAAGAGAAAGAACAATCGCACAGTCTTCTTCAAGACCCTTAGACCTATGTACAGTCAAAAATCTTATTTTCATATCATCATATTTTGAATAAAACAAATTACCAAACTTATCAACAATAAAACTTTTAGATAAAATATCATTTATATTGTCATTATTTCTACCTAAAATTAAAATATTTTTAATTCCTTTATTATATAAATAATCAAGTAATTTTATAAAAACTCTTTTTTGATCAGCATAATACACGATTTTAATAGGTTTTTTAAGACTTAAACTAGATTTTAAAGACTTGTCTAATTGCAATTTATTAACTTTAATAAAACGTTCACAAACTTTTATCAACTGGTAACTATTTCTATATGTAGTTTGAATTTTATAAACTATTGCATTAGGAAAAAAATTAGAAAAATTCAAAAAAAGATATAAATCACATCCAGCAAATCTATAAATAGATTGATAATCATCTCCTACCGCCATGAACTTAGCACCCGTCACATTCAACAAAGCCTCAATCAATTTATACCTGACATTACTTGTGTCTTGAAACTCATCAATTATTATATATTTATAAGAATATGTCTTAGTTTTTTTATTCAAGAGTTTTGATGCATTTAAAATCATATCATCAAAATCAATTTTATCACAAGAGGAAAGTTCGGATTCATATTCATAAAATATTCTTGATACAAGCAATAAAAAATAAAAATGTTTCTTATTCCAAAATCTCTTTTTTTCTTTACTTACAACGTTCTTTAAATAATCATAATCGTAACCATTAGTCTTAAACAATCGTATAAATGTGATAATTGAATTTATCAACGTCTTAACTTCCAAATGTTTTTCACTCATAAGTTTTATCAACACTTTATCAGTGTTTTTTAGCAACGTACATACCTTAAAATATTTTAATAAAACTTGCTTGTAAAAATCATCATTAATTAAAATATAATTTATCATTTCATTTGCAATATAATCTAAAAGATCAGATTCAGCAATACTAAAACTTATACTATGATCTTTTAATATTTTTAAACCAACCTTATGGAAAGTCAAAACATCAATTTCCATTTTAATTTCATTAAAAATAGTGCTTTTTAATGAATTACACGCATCATTTGTAAAAGAAATGCAAAGAATCTCAGACGGCATTACATTAAGTTTATAAATCAAATATTTAATTTTACCAACAATAGTTAAACTTTTTCCACTACCCGCGCCTGCTATTACCAATATATTTTTAGCATCACTCGTAACAATTTCTTTCTGTTCACAATCTAACTCATAACCTTTAACCTTAAATAAATCATAACTCATACGTGAAATTATACTTAATAAATTAAAGAAGTCAAAAGTCAAAAAAAACGTTTTAAAATACAATTTCTACAATTTAATTAACTACATTAACAAATATTCATAGCCATAATAAAACCCAAATTAAACTTTTAACATATTTAACATATTCTTATCTGACTCACTAACTTTTAAAGACTCTTTAATTTTTTGAATTGTTTTATTATGTGTTTTTTTATCCAGAACTTTATTTTTAAGCACAATTAATATTTTATCTCTATAGTCAAAAAAAGCTTTTGATAAAAGCCAAGCTTTAGCCATTACTACATAATACCTATTATCTTTGTCATTAACTACAATATCAATAATCCTATCGATATATTCACCATCCAAAAAATAATACATGAGTGCAACATAAACAAATCTTTTATAATATTCTTTATCGGTTTTTAAAAAATTTAACAAATAATTAAATAAAGATAATCTGTAAATACCTATTCTTTTTAAATTACAAACAAAAGTATCACAAATTGCCCAGTTATTTATTTTAGGCAAAAATTGCGCGATATAATATTCTAGCTTATCAACACTCAAATCTAATTCACCTATTATAATAGCTTCTAATAATATTTCTTCGTAATACAACTTATTTGATTCATCTACATAACAAAAACGTTCGCTTTCAGTCATTCTTTTAGCTATTTTTCTCAAATCAGAAATGCTGACACCAATAGAATTATTCAAACTCGGAACTACTTTTTCATTATATACTTTTAAATTATCTTTTTTCAACAAAAATAAACTTTTCCTTATTTCATCAACCATTATTTTATGAATTCCTCTATTAACTTTTTATTATTATACACATGAATGAGTTTTTTACAAATCTTAAAATTAAACTCTTTATTAACATACTTTTCTCCATCTACATTACTAATGATATTCTTTTTAGTCTTTACTTTTAATTGACTTACCAATCTTCTGTGAACTAAAGGAGAAATATCATGTGTACCACTTTTAAGTTTTATTATTAGATTAAACATTTTTAATTTTGACATTTTATCTGCAAAATAAAAGTCAAAAAAACCATCATCAATCATAGCATTTGGAGCAACTTTAAAACCATTACCATAAAACTTTCCATTACAAACTGCTAAAGTGGTAAACTCACCAGAAACCTCAGTGTTATTTAAATTAAAAGTCATTTTCTTACAATTATACTTTAAAAAAGTATTGATCAAACTTGCTATATATAACTTATTAGTATTTATTCCTTTTATCTTCATAATATCTATGTTATTTGCGACATCAGCATCTATTCCAAAGCAAACTGTATTCAAAAAATACAACTCGTTAACCTTACCAACATCACATTTTAATATGCCATCGGGAAGCATCTTTAAAGTTTTATAAAAATCATTACCACTACCTGTAGGTACTACTGCTAAAATATTTTTAGTATGAACAATACCATTAAGAACTTCATTAAGAGTGCCATCTCCACCAACGGCAAAAATAATATTTTTACTTTTTTTATATCTGAGTGTAATAGCTGTGGCTTCTCCTGGACATCGCGTATAAAAAACTTCAAAATCAACATCTTTATTAAAACAATATTTTTCAATATTTTTAATAACTTTTTTGTGTTTCCCATTACCAGCCACTTTATTTACTATAAAGATCCATTTCATTTTAAATTATCAACTTCTTCAACATTCTTAAACAATTTAACAATATTTTTTTTAGGAACTAACATATTAATTTCTTTATTAATTGAAAAGTTAAATGTTTTATCATTGTGTTGCATCTCTTCTCCATCTATACACCAAGACTCACTAGGAATTTCTTTAAATGTAATAGAAAAGTTATCAGTTCTATAATATGTTACACCCTTAACGTTATTTATATCAGAAGTTAATACAGCTGTCATTGTCATAGCCAATTGAGGTTTATTAAAAACACTAATCATAGCAACTTCAAACATTTCATCATCTAGTTTTACATCATCATATATGTTTTTAAAACCACCTATCCCACTAGTATTTGAAATGAAAATAAAAGAATATTCTCCGGAAAAGATTTTTCCATCAATTTCATAAGTCACCTCATATTTTTTTATATTTCTCTTTAATTCATTTATTGCATTAATAATATAACCAAGTCTTCCAAACTTACGCTTTAAATCCCTAGGCGTGTTATATGCAATGTCAACATAATTGCCTATACATCCAACATATATAAATGGTCTATTATTAATTAAACAAATATCAACATTTTTAACAACACCCTTTAATAACAACTGTAAATTAGTAATTATATTTTTAGTATAACCATACATTGCTCCAATATCATTTGTAGTTCCGGTTGGTAAGTGCCCTAATAGTAATTTCTTTTCACGATTTAAGTTTCCAGTAACAACCTCATTAAGAGTACCATCTCCACCACAACTAATAACTAAATCAACATCGACTAATTCTTCTACAATTTTAATTGCATGACCTTTATATTCAGTTGGACATGCGAGCATTTCGTAGCCATTTTTTTCTAATAAATCAGATATTTTTTTAATGTCTTTTTTATTACTAGTCTTTCCACTTTCAGGATTATATATAAACGCACACTTTTTCATTAAAAACACTCCTAATTAAATTATATATTTTAAAATTTAATTAATCAATAAAAAACCCAAAACATAATTATTCACTTTTTTCTAATTTAACTTTTACTGTATCATACTCTCCATCTCTATAAAATTTAATAGTAACTGTTTCACCTGGTTCGTATTTATACAAATTATATCTAAATTCGGCAATATTAGAAACTTCACTATCACCTATTTCAATAATAATGTCTCCCGTTTCTAAGCCTGAATCAGCTGCTGGGCTATTATTTTCCACTTTGTAAACAACCACTCCATCATCAACGTTTCCATCAACACGTATTCCAGCTAACATCAAATCATAACTAGCAGACAAATCTAACATTGATATTCCTAAATAAGGTCTAATTATTTCAGTTCCGGACTCTATATGATTTGCAATATCAATAGCATCTTCAATAGGAATGGAAAATCCTAATCCCTCAATTTCATCTTCAACAATTTTTAGAGAATTAATGCCAATAACATCTCCATTGACATTACATAATGGTCCACCACTATTACCCGGATTAATTGCCGCGTCAGTTTGCATAACATTCATTATCCAGTCGCTTGAGTAACCAGAAACCGAAACACTTACCATTCTGTTCTTACCACTAATAATTCCTCTCGTAACAGTACCCGCATAATTTTTACTTAAAGGCGTACCTATAGTAAATACTGTATCACCAATTTCCATATCTACACTGCTACCCATATTAGCAACTTTAATAACATCATTTTTATCTATTTTCAAAATTGCAATATCAGCATACTCATCAGATCCAACTAATTCAGCAGTTATCATCTCATCATTAGTAGAAGTTAACTTAATTGATTCAGCATCTTCAATAACATGATGATTAGTCATAACATAAGCATCATTGCCATCAATCTTATATACAAAACCAGTTCCTATAGATATAGATGTGTTTCTAACTAAACTTTCTACCACAACAACAGCATCGTACACATTTTCCACACCTTCACTAATACCCTCATCAGTCACGCTTACTATATTTTCACTAATAGTTTTAACAATAGTATTTGGAAAAAAATAAATAACACCATACATAATGCTTGCCCCTAACACGATACTAAGAACGACGGAACCAAAATAAACAATTTTTTCTCTCATTTAATTCACAACCTTTCTATTATAAATACATTATATCTTTGTAATTTATAGGAAATCCCATTTTTTCATAAATAACATTAACATCAATATGTACTAGCCTTCCTTTTAGCCTATCAATCTCATAATTAATTTCATTCATCATTAACTTAAAATCAGCCGGAGTTAATAAATGTTTTAAAATTAAAATCAAAGCAAAAATATCATTTTTACCATTAACATACTCACCATCTACTTTAGGTATATTAAGTATATGATGATAAATATTATCTGGAATTGTCCTCTGAGTAAAATGATCAAATAATATATCTTCATGAGCGCAAAGATTTCTATAGTTAGCTAATATTGGTAAAAATACTTCCAAACTTTTAACCTCAATATTATATATTTTCGCAATTCTACTAGCATCTTCACTTTTTAATATACTATATAGTTCACTCATTAATCCAAAACTAATAACTTTTATTCCAATCCACAACGGAATATACCCATAATTTACCATATAATGGCTAGTCGCACCATGTTGTTTACCATTAACTCTATATTGCCTTTTCAATTTTCTAATTAAATCACTTACCTGACTCTTTTTATCTTCGCTTTGAACAAAATTACTTGGATTTAAATAATCTTTTTCTTTATAACCATAATTGCCACTTAAAACGTAACTAAAAATAGATTTATAGTTATTTTCAACAATTAAAATATTTTTAAAAATAATATTTCTAAATGCCCTGTCAAACATAAATAAAGAATAAAGTTCATTAAATGATGTCCCCTCTATAAACTTTCTACTAGCATCTTTTTTCAAAAATGAATGTCTATAACCCATAAGAAAAAAGTAATTTTCCCTTAACAAAATTGATTTAACATATTCATCATCTTCAATTACTAATCCTTTATTTCTCAATATTTCTACTTGTTCTTCAATAGACTTAAATACTTTATTTGCCACATTACCACCTTACAATTAAAAGTATAGCATAATGATTGCATATCTTCTAGCATTTTCACAATTTTTTCAGCCAAAAATAAAAACCTTGCAAATATTACAAGGTTTAAACACATTTTATCTCTTACTAAATTGAGGTGCTCTTCTGGCTTTCTTAAGACCATATTTTTTACGTTCTTTTATTCTTGAATCTCTAGTAATCATACCATTAGATTTAAGTATTTCTCTATTATTTGGATCTATTTCTAACAAACAACGTGCTATACCTAATCTAATTGCACCAGTTTGACCATTAAATCCTCCGCCATTAACCTTAACATCAATATCAAACCTACCATCATTTTCAGTCAATTCTAAAGGTTGTTTTAAATCCATAACTAGTGTTTCATAAGGCATATAAGTATTAACATCTTCACCATTAACAATTATTTTACCTTTACCATATGACATAGATACTTGAGCAATACTTCTTTTTCTTCTACCTGTAGCTTTCCAAACTTTACTTTCTGCCATATTTTCCTCCTACATCTCTATCTTTTCAGGTTTTTGAGCTTCATGATTATGCTCAGAACCTTCAAATACATATAACTTTCTATACATATCTCTACCCAAAGGTCCTTTAGGTAACATACCTTTAACAGCTCTTTCAACCATTTCTACTGGATATTTTTCTTTCATTTCTTTTGCAGTTCTTTCTCTTAAACCTCCTGGAAATCCACTGTGATTATAATAAATCTTTTTATTTAACTTATCTCCAGTAAGGTTTACTTTTGATGCATTAATAATTATAACAGCATCACCACAATTTACATGTGGAGTAAAAGTTACCTTATGTTTACCACGTAAAATATGAGCGGCTTTAGTAGCAACACTACCTAGCGTTTTGCCTTCAGCATCTATAAGATACCATTTAGTAACAACATCTTCTTTTTTTAACATAAATGTTTTCATTTTAACTCCTTCTCAACTTCATTATATACGCCTTCCCACAGCAATATAAATCCATTTAAAATGTACCGACTATGATTATATAAAATAATATATTAAAAGTCAAACAAAATAATGCATTTAAAAGAAAATTAGTATATTTCTTGACAAAATATGTATATAATATTAGAATTATATTATAAAATATTGGAGGAAAAAAGAATGAAAAAATCAATTATAATAATCTTAACAATATTAATAATTGTATGTACTGCATTAGGAATAGTAGGATTTTTACAAAGCAAAAAAGGCGCTGTGGTTGATAACACACCTAAAGAATACAAAATAGAATACAAATATTATCTTGATGGTGTTGAAGTAAGCGAAATGCCTAAAAATGAAATTATAGAAAATGATGAGGATGGAACATCTTCAAATGAGGACAATGTACCAACAGAAGTTGAAACGAAGTACTCATTCCAAGAATATAATTGTACAAATAACGTAAAAGGTTTATGGAATAACGAGACATGGAAGTTTACAATACCTGAAAAAACAAGTGATTCAACATGCGTTTTATATTTTGTATCTAATTATTTAGATGTAGATGTAACTGCTACGAATGGAACAGTAAATGAACTTGATGCATTAAAAGATAGAAAAGTAAAAAGAGGGGAGTCTATTTCATATAGTATCACACCAACAAAAGGATACAAATTTGAAAAAGTAGAATGTACAAATGATACACCTGCAGAATGGAACGAAGAAAATTCAACATTAACAGTAAGTAATGTAACTAAAAACACAACTTGTGAAATTACATTTTCTATAGGAGAATACACAATCAATTTTACAGCTAACAATGGTATCATAACTGAAGAATCAAAAGTTGTTAAATATGGAGAATCTATAACTACAACTATAAAACCAGGATCAGATTACATATATAATGAAGTTTTATGTACAAACAATCAAAAAGCGACATATAATGTTGAAACACAAGAATTAACAATTTCAAATGTAACAGATAACGCAACATGTACGGTTGATTTTACACCAAATACATATACAGTAACATTAAAAATAGTTAATGGCACACCTGTAGAAGATTCAAAAACAGTTAGGCCAGGTGGAAAAGTATCTTTCACATTTACAAACAATGAAGGATATACAACTGCAAATGCTGATATAACATGTACTAACGGATTAATTGGAGAAATAAGCGGAAGCCTATTTTCGGTTGACAATGTTACATCAAACGGAACATGTACGCTTACATTTAAAGCCATTGAAACTAGCGAATAATTAAAAGAGAGCAATCTCTTTTTTTTATTTTAAAAAATAATTTACTTTATAAAATATTAAGTTATAATAAAAATATGAAATGGAAAATAGGAAATATAATAATTAATAATCAAATCGTATTTGCTCCGATGGCAGGTGTTTCAAACAAAAGTTATAGAACAATAATAAAAGAAATGGGTGCGGGTTTAATATATTCTGAAATGATAAGTACCATGGGAATAAAATATAACAGCGAAAAAACGTTAAATCTATTAGAAATCAGTGAAAAAGAACGACCAATATCAATTCAAATATTTGGAAATGATGTAGAAACTTTTGTTAGTAGTGCAAAATACATTGAAACTAATATTAAACCAGATATAATTGATATCAATATGGGGTGTCCGGTTCCAAAAATAGCATTAAAAAATCAAGCAGGAAGTGCTTTGCTAAAAAACCCAAATAAAATATATGAAATAGTATCAGCTGTTGTCAAAAACACAAAAACACCTATAACGGTAAAAATAAGAAGTGGATGGGACAACAATAACATTAATGCTGTTGAAGTAGCTGAACTTTGTGAAAAAGCAGGCGCTAAAGCAATATGCATACACGCAAGAACAAGAAGTCAAGGTTACTCAGGGAATGCTGACTGGAACATAATTAAAAAGGTAAAAGAAAAAGTTAAGATTCCAGTAATCGGTAACGGAGACATTAAAACAATATACGATGCAAAAAAAATGTTAGAAGAAACAAAATGCGATGCAATTATGATCGGTAGGGCAACATTAGGAAATCCTTGGTTCATAAAAGAGTGTATAGAATACATTGAAAATGACGAAATTATAAAAAAACCTAGTAAAAACGAAAAGTTAAAAATGATTATAAAACATTATAAATTATTAAAACAAAACACTAATGAAAAACAAGCGCTGCTTGAAATAAGAACACATGCATTATGGTATATAAAAGGACTAAATGATAACAAAGAAATAAAAAGAAAAATCATGGAAACTAAAAATGAAAAAGATTTTTTAGATTTAATAAACAAGTATATGGAGGATGAAAATGAATAGAATAGATAAAAATAATTATTATTTAGATATTGCTGAATCAGTAAGTGAAAGAGGGACATGTTTGAGAAGAAAGTTTGGGGCAATAATTGTAAAAAATGACGAAATAATATCAACAGGATATGTGGGAGCTCCAAGAGGAAGAAAAAACTGTTGTGATGAGAAGTTTTGCATAAGACAAGAATTAAACGTTCCAAGAGGCGAGCGTTATGAATTATGTAGAAGTGTTCACGCGGAACAAAATGCAATAATAAGCGCAGCGAGAAGAGATATGATCGGCTCTACTATATATTTAGTAGGAATTGAAAATGATACAAATCAGTATGTTAAAGATGCAAGACCATGTTCACTATGTAAAAGATTCATAATTAACGCAGGAATTGAAAAAATTATTATTAGAAAAAATAAGACCGAATATGAAACAATATACACAGATGAACTAATCACAAATGACGAAAGTTTAGTTGGAACAAAAGGATACTAAAAGTTTTACAAAAACAAATTATTTTCTAAAATATTAGATAAATGGTTAACAAATGATTGAAATAATGGTATTATATTCA
>CALVOQ010000013.1 GCA_944350335.1 uncultured Bacilli bacterium | reverse complement strand
GAATGCGTGTTTTATTATATAAAGTAAAGTTAAAAACTAATGTATTTTTAATATTTAAATTGTATATTTATAATTCATTATTACTTTTTAAATACCGATATTGCTTTTGCTGATCCTGTAATTGAAATGGTTACTAATTCATAACCATCTAGCAACATTACATTTGATTTTTCTTCTATTTTTTGTGCCATGGCGTTTGCTTTTGGAGAATATTCTATAACAACCGTTTTATACATTTTAATTTCTCCTTTCTTATTTTTGATAAGAAAACTAGTTATCTTGCAATTCTTTTATTAACTCGTAAACATAATTATATTGTTTTTTACTAATTTCTTTAACTTTATCAATCGCATTAACTACGCAGTTACCATTATATTCTTTTATCATTTCTATATCTTGCTGTCCATCTCCAATAACTTCAATTTTAGATGGTTTTTCTAAATCTTCTATAATTTTTATAGCTTTTGCCTTGTTTGAGTTTTTATTTATGATTTCAACTTTTGGCATTTTTCCTTTTCTATTTATTAAATATGTTGTAACTAAATTTGTATTTTTTATCACAGTGAACGAATTTATTGCATCTTCAATATTTTTAAAAACCAACATTATTTTATTAACATTTCCATTAAATTTCTTACTTCCGTAAAAATTTATTTCATAAGTTTTTTCTTTGTTGATAAGTTTTAATATTTTGTTAACAACATCTTTCTCAATAAAATTTGTATTAATAACTTTATTATTGCTGTTTATAATTGTTGCCCCATGATTTATTACTAAATAATTAGGCATTAATCCTTGCATATCTAGTTTTAATCTTTGTTTTATAGATATATACGATCTTCCAGTAGCTATTACAAATATGTTGTTTTTCATAAACTTTTTAATATATTTTAAATTCTTTTCTATTTCTATATTTAGTGTATCGTCGTAATCCGATACAATCATAATTTTATTATTCATCTTTTATAATAAGGCTTTCTCCTGTCATATTGTCAGGTTTTTTTATTTCGTATAAATCTATTATGGTAGGGACTATATCTTTTAATGTCCCCTCATTTTTTATTTTGTAATCTGTATTACATAATATGAATGGAACTTTATTATTTGTGTGACTTGTAACTATATTTCCACTTTTATCTACCATGCATTCCGCATTTCCATGATCTGCAGTTACTATGACGTCAAAAAAATACTCAGTTGCTTTTTCATAGATTTTTCCCAAGCAAAAATCACATATTTCTATCGCATCTACAGTCGCTTTAAAGTTTCCTGTATGCCCTACCATATCTGGGTTTGCAAAGTTTACTAATATGAAATCATAATCTTCTTCTATTGCCTTTAGTGTCGTTTCTGTAACTTCTCCTAAACTCATTTCTGGTTTTAAATCATAAGTTGCTACGTCTGGTGATGGAATTAAATATTTATCACAATTAGGTGAAGTAAAGTCTTCACCTCCATCAAAGAAATGAGTTACGTGTGCGTATTTTTCTGTTTCAGCAATTCTCGCTTGTTTATATGACAATCCATCTATGTACTTTCCAAAAGTTGTTCCAATACTTTCTAATTTGTAAGCATATGGTATTTTTTTATGTATTTCAAATATTGATGCCATTGCTACATCATTTAACGGTTTTGTTTTAAATCCTTTATAATTATTAGAAGTTAATGCATCTATCAATTGTGTCATTCTTTCTGGTCTAAAATTAATAAATATTATTCCATCTTTATCGGTTATTGTAGCATTTCTGGTGATTATGCTAGGATTAATAAACTCATCTGTAATATTACGTTTATAATGTTCATTCATACATGTTCCATAATCTCTAAATTCGTTCCCAATTCCGTATATCATAGCATCATATGCTTTTTTTGTTCTTTCTAAATTATTGTCTCTATCCATAGCAAAGTATCTTCCTGATATAGTACTAATCGTTCCTATATTTAGTTTTTTTGCTTTTTCCATAAATTCGCTTATAAATGATAGACCACTAGTTGGAAGTGTATCTCTCCCATCAGTTATAAAATGAAAACAAACCTTTTTAACTTTTTTTAATTTTGCCAATGCTAAAGCCGCATAAAAATGATTTGCACTTGAGTGCACGCCACCATTTGAAAGTAAACCTATTAAGTGTAGTGTTGAGTCATTTTCTTTCACATGTTCCATTACTTCATTAAGTACTTCATTACTAAAAAACTCTTTGCTTTTAATTTTTTCATTAATTATAGTTAAAGGTTGTTTTATGGTTTTGCCACATCCTATTGTCATATGTCCAACTTCTGAGTTGCCCATTTGATTTTTTGGCAAGCCAACTTCTTCTCCACTAGCAATTAATTCTGCACATGGGAATGCACTTGTTAGTTTGTTAAACACTGGGGTATTGGCTGCTTTAACTGCGTTTCCATGTTCGGAAGCATTTATTCCGAAGCCATCTAATATTATTAACATAATTTTTTTCATTTGTTTCACCAATTTAATTTTATCATATATTAAAAAAAAGTTCTACATAGAGAACTAATTAACTTTAAGCATTTCAAGCCTTAATTTATCTGCTATTGTAACTATAAATTCTGAATTAGTTGGTTTTGCTTTATCAATATCAACACTATGTCCAAAAATGTCTTCCATCAAACTCCAATCGCCTCTGTTCCAGCTAACTTCAATAGCGTGCCTTATTGCTCTTTCAACTCGAGACACTGAAGTGTTATATTTATGGCCTATTTCAGGATATAATTCTTTAGTTATACCGCCTATCAAACTTGGATTATTGTATACTAAAGAAATTGCTTCTCTAATATATTGGTAGCCTTTGATATGCGATGGGATTCCTAACTGATGCAATATTCTTGTTATAGATATTTGTATATTATGTGAATGTAGATCTATAACTTGCGATTTATTGTTTTTATCTTTTGTTATGTCTAATATTTTGTTTTCAAATTCCTTAAAATCAAATGGTTTTAGCATAAAGTATTTTACACCATATTCACTCACTTTTCTTATTGTATCTTGTTCATTATATGATGTTAATACAATAATATTTTTTTGTTTTTTAAATTTTTTTAATTGTTCTAAAACATATAAACCATCTTTCTTTGGCATTATTAAGTCTAAAATTATCACATCGTATTTGTCTTCCTTGTCTAATATTATCTTTAAAGCTTCTTCTCCATCATTTGCTGTTAGAGACACTTCTATTTTATTATTTTCACGAAAGTATTCTTTTATCAACTCCACCATCGCTACATTGTCATCTACTACTAATAATTTTGTTTTCATTTATTCCCTCTCTATTCCAAAAATATTATAATATATAAATTATATTTTTTTCCATAAGAGGTTTTATCTAATTATGTCTTATTTTGTCGATATAAAGTTTTATTTGTCGTAATCCTATTTTTATTTTCCTTATTATGTTTTACTTTTGCTTAATCTTCTTTATTATCTTCTTTATTTCTTCTATATCAGCACTTTTTTTACCAATTAAGACACCATCGGAGATCTCTAGTATGCTGTTTATATTGTTTTCATTTACACTGCCACCATAATACACTTCTATTTCTAAATCAAATTTTTTTTGAAAGTATTTTTTTATATCAAGTATAATGCTTTTTATTTCGCCAATTTCAGGTGTTTCTCCACTACCTATTGCCCAGCTTGGTTCGTATGCAACTGCTAATGCATTAAGTTTATCATAATCAATTGAACGAATTAAATAATTAAGTTCTTTATATATATATTTGATTGGTCTTTTCATATATTCTTGTTCTCCAACACATAAAACTGTATTGAATCCTGCATTTATACTTTTAAATAGTTTTTCTTTAATTTGCTCATAACTATCTAAATTATGTTTTTTTCTTTCACTATGGCCAATTAATGTATAATTTATATTCATACTTTTTAGTGATTCAAGGTTGATTTCTCCTGTGTATGAACCATAATTATAACTATAGAAGTTTTGTGTGCCAATTTTTTTGATGTCTTTATATAATGCAATATATGGAATTGACGGATAAATTATTATTTCAATTTCTTTTTGATTAACGTTTTTTATTTGATCTATATAGTTTAGTGTATCTTTATAACTTAAATAGCTTTTGTGATTTAATATTATTTTTTTCATATTATTCTCCCAAAACTTCTATTCCTGGCAACTTTTCACCGGATAAATATTCTAGTGAAGCTCCGCCGCCTGTAGATATATAATAAAAATCACATTTATATTTCTTTGCTGCGCTTGCCGTGTCACCGCCACAAACTATAGTTTTAATGCTATTTTGACTTAAAAATTGAAGTATATTTTTTGTACCATTTTCGTATTTCTCATCTTCATAAAGTCCCATAGTACCATTTGTTAGAACTAGCTTTGAATTGCTTAAATGTTTTTTGAATAGTTCTATAGTGTTGTTCCCAATATCTAATATCGTTTCATTCTCAGTAATTTTGTGTATTTCTTTGTTTCCATTTTCAGTTACTACATCTATAGGCAATATTATTTTACTTTTATAATCTTCCAACAATTTTTTTGCATACAAAAGTTTTTCATCATCAACATATGTATTTCCCACATTAAATCCTTGTGATTTAATAAATGTTCCACACATCGCTCCACCTATTAAAACAAAATCACTAGTAGTTATTAGATTGTCTATTACGCCAATTTTATCGCTTACTTTTGCTCCCCCAAGCAATAATGTTTTTTCAGTACTTTTTATTTTTTCTAATTCTTCTAATTCTTTTATAACTAAATAACCTGCTGCAGAAGGCAAGTATTTTGCAATACCTACAGTGGATGCATGAGCTCTATGGGCGGAACCAAAAGCATCCATTATAAATACATCTGCTAAACTTGCCCAGTATTTTGATAATTCTTCATCGCAGTTACTTTCTAATTTATTTGGATAATCTAGATATCTAGTATTTTCCACAAGTAATATCTCTCCATTATTTAAGTTTTTTATTTTAGTTTCTAATTCATCACCTCTTAATGATGAAGAAAACTTTACATTCCTGTTAATAAGTTTTTCTAAAACTTCTTTAACCGGTTTTAATGTGTTTTTTTCTTTATCAGCTTCTTCTTTTATTTTACCTAAATGCGATAGTAATATAATTTTACATTTTTTTTCTATTAAATAATCCAATGTTTTTAAACTTTGCCTTATTCTATTATCATCTGTAACTATTCCATCTTTAATAGGTACATTGTAATCAACCCTAACTATTACAGTTTTATCATTTAAATCTAATTCATTTATTTTTTTCATATTATTCACCACTATATATATTATAAAACATTATTGTTATTTTTTTAATATTTAATTATATTTTGTTAAATCATTTTTAATTTCAATAATATCCTTTGATTTTAATCCAGTTATTTCTCTTACTTGTTCAACTTTTATACCTATTTTCAATAATTTTCTAGCAATTCTCACTTTCTCATTCATCTCACCTAGTTCAACACCTTTTTCTAGCCCTCTTTCAAACTCATCTTTCATTTGAAACCTCCTTAAATTAGTTTTTCCTTTTTTTGTTTTTTTATTATTTCCTTCTATTATTATTATTACCACATTTTTTATACAACTCTTTTACATTTCTTTACAAATTTAATGTGTTTTGCAATTTTCTTACTTTTCTAACCTTAGTTTATTATTTTATAATAAATAACGGGGTTAATTAGAGTTAACTATGATGCTTGTTTTATTATTTATAGTTTATGTTTTGTAAATTACATGTAAAATGGTTCTTAAATAAAAAACTATTGGTAACCAATAGTTTGATTTTTCTAACAAAATTTAGAAATTGTTCTAATCATTTGGGAAGTATATCCTACTTCGTTATCATACCACGCTACAACTTTTACTAAAACTTTGCCATCTTTTTCTATAACATTTGTAAGTGCTGCATCTACTATTGCTCCAGCTTCATTACCAATTATATCACTACTAACTATAGGGGCATTTGTGATTTTTAATGTTTCGTTTTGGTTTTCTTTAAACATTTTATTTATTTCTTCGCTAGTTACTTTATTTTTTAGTTCAACTGTAAGATCTAATAGTGAACCGTCCCCAACGGGTACTCTGAATGCTACCCCATCTAATAATCCATTTAATTCAGGTATAATTTTTCCAATTTGTGATGCTGCACCTGTTGAAGTTGGTATTATGTTCAGTGATGCAGCTCTACCTCTCCTGCTTTCTATTCCTTTTTTATGAGATATGTCTAACGTTTCTTGATCATTAGTCATCGCGTGGACTGTAGACATAAACCCTTTTTCTACTCCGTAATGTTTATTGAGTAAATTAATTACTGGGGCTAGACAATTAGTAGTACATGATGCACAACTAATTATTTTATCATCACTTGATAAAATTTCATCATTTACATTATATACTATTGTTTTTGCATCATCCTTGGCTGGCGCACTTATGATCACTTTTTTTGCGCCTGCTTGAATGTGTGCTTCGCATTTTTCTTTTGAAGTGAATATTCCTGTGCATTCTAGTACTATATCTATATTTAATTCTCCCCATGGTAAGTTACTTGGATCGCTTTCTTTAAATACTTTAATTTTTTTGCCATTTACTATTATAGAATCTTCTTCATAAGTAACACTATTATCACTAGTTCTGTGGATCGAATCATACTTGTATAGATAAGCTAATTGTAGCGGATCAGATAAATCATTTATTGCTACCACTTCCATATCCTCTCTTTTTAATATTAACCTTAATGCAGTTCTCCCTATTCTACCAAAACCGTTAATTGCTATTCTTTTCATCTTATCTCCTCCTATTCAAAATAACTATTTCCCACAAATTCTCTTAACAAGCTTGTATTTGGTAATATATCAACTGGTATGTTGAAAAAACCTTTCAAGAAATTAATTAGTCTTAATGCTTCTTCATAATATTCACTGTCTTGTTTTACTGAATACAGAAGCGGTATTGCATATGTTTTTAAAATGCCTATTTCATATATTAGAGCTGTATTAAAAACGATGTCTGCTTCCGTTTGATATGGAAATACGTACTTTTCTTCTGCCTTTCTAACTATTCGCCAATTTTTTAATGTGCTTTCTGCATTATAACCTCTTTTAGAATTGTCCCTAACCATTCTTCTTATTAGTCTCATATCTACCGTAGATATGTGGTTATGTCTATCTAAACCTAATGGGGTGAATGGACTTATATATATTTTTAATTTGTTTTCTCTTTTTACACTATTTGTTAGTTTTTCATTTAGTGTATGTAAGCCTTCTATTATTATTATATCTCTATTTTTAAGTGATACGCTTGGATTTTTATATTCTTTTTCTCCGGTGACAAAATTATATGAAGGTATTTGTACACTTTCTCCATTCAATAATTTTGTTAAATGATTGTTAAATAAATCTATGTCTATTGCTTCTATAATATCGTATTCATAGTTTCCTTTTTCATCTTTGGGCGTATCTTTTCTTTCTAGGAAATAATCATCTACTGACAATATAAACGGGTTTATTCCTCTAGCTTTTAATTCTAACGCCATTTTTTTAGATGTCGTTGTTTTTCCGGAACTCGAAGGCCCTCCTATTAATATTAGTTTAAATTTATCTTTGTTTTCATTAATATAATCTCCAATTTTTCTTAAATTATCATTTTGTCTCATCTCATTTAGTTGAATAAACTCATTTATTTTACTATTTATTACTATATTATTTATATCACTCAGGTATTTGATTTTAACTAACTCACACCATTCTCTATATGTTTTGAACTCATTTAAAACCGCTGGTATATTATTATATTCTGGTATTTTGTTATCTATATCGCTTGGATACCTTAAAACAATTCCATGTGAATTAATTCTTGTTAAGTCAAATTCTTTTAATATACCCGTGCTATTTGGCATAAAGTAATAAAAATAGTTGTAGTAATCAAGTAGTGAATATAATGTTACAAATTCAGAACTCATTTGTTTGTAACTTTCTACTTTTTCTGTTTCATTAATGCTTTCAAAATATTTAATTGCACTTTTCCTAGATGTACTTACTTTTTCTATTGGTAAATCTTTTTCAACAAGTTCAGTCATTTTTTCTTTTATTTCTTTTATGGTATCATCTGTTACTTCATCTATTTCTAAATATGTATATATGCCTTTATCTATTGAATGCAGTAATTGCACGTTTGTGTTTATTCCATATAATTCTTTGATAGCTGTTATGTATAGATATTTTAAACCGGCTCTATATATTTTTCTTCCAATTCTATCATTTGTCCTAATGAGACTTATAGTTGTATCTTTTGTTAGTGTATATGATAGTTCTACAACTTCTCCATTAATACTAGCTGCAATCACATCTTCTCTATTTTCTACTTGTTTTAATAACTCTTCTATTGTAGAGTTTTCTTTTACAATATATTTATCTATATTTTTTATTTCTATTATTATATTTTCTTTCATTGGCCACCTTCTATTCTAATAATATTTTATCACATATTTTTTGTATAAAAAAGTCATAATTTGTTTTAATTGTTAAATGTTTTTGTGAATATTTTTTATATTTTTTACTTAATATATTGTTAGGTGATGATTTTGAACATTATTCCAACTGTTATTGAAAAAAGTCATAGTGGAGAAAGAGTATATGACTTATATTCTAGGTTATTAAAAGATAATATTATTTTATTAGATGGTGAAATTACAGATACTAAAGCAAATATTATTGTTGGGGAATTACTTTATTTGAGTAGTCAAAACACTAATGACATATATATGTATATTAATAGTCCCGGCGGAAGTGTCACTGCAGGTATGGCAATTTATGATACTATGAATTTTATTCCAAATGATGTTTGCACGATTTGTGTTGGTATGTGTGCTTCTATGGCCGCATTTTTACTTTCTAGTGGTACTAAAGGTAAAAGATATGCTTTAAAAAATAGTGAAGTTATGATTCATCAACCTTTAGGTGGTGCGAGTGGTCAAGCAACAGAAATTCAAATTGCCGCTGAAAGAATTCTTAAACTAAAGGATAATTTAAATCGCTTGCTTAGCAGTAACACTGGGCAAAGTTTATCTAAAATTAAAAAGGATACTGAACGCGATTATTTTATGGATTCTTCTGAAGCAAAAAAATATGGAATAATTGATGAGATTTTAGTTAATAAAAAAAGTAACTAGTCTTTATTGACTAGTTCACTTATCTTTCTAAATCTATGATTTATTCCACTTTTTGTTATTTTTTTACCAGTTTCAGTACTTATTATTTCTGCTAATTCTTGCATTGAACTTTCTGGATATTTTTCTTTATATATACATATTTCTTTGATTTTTTCATCAAGTAAATCAAAGTCTTTTTTTTCTTTTAATTTTTTTATATTTTCTAACTGTATATTTGATGTATTTATTATTTTCTCTATATTTGCTTGTTCACAATTATTAAGTCTATTTGTCATGTTTTTATGGTCTCTATATATTCTTATGTCTTCGTAATAGAATAGTGCGTTTGATGCATTTAATAATTTTATGAAATCACTAATACTTTCTGCTTCTTTTATATATACCATATAATGTTTTTCTCTTTTTAAAATTTTACTATTGTAATTTAGAGTTTTTAGTAGATTTTTTATATACTCTGCAGTTTTTTTGTTATGTATTATAAACTCAGCATGATATCTTGATGTCTTTGGGTCATTTATACTACCACATATCATGAATGCACCACGCATGTATGCTTTCTTTTCTTCATCAGTATCCACTAAATAATTTGATGGTTTATATAGTCTTTTTCCACTCTCATCAATTATACTTAAATCTTTTAATATGAAATCTTTTTTTTCTGTAATTGTTATTTCTATTAAGTATTTTTTTCCCAATCTATTAATTTTTGTTTTATTCATAACTGGGCTTATTGAATATAGTTCTTTTAAAAGTGTGTATATTCTTCTCGATACCCCTATGTTTTCCGTGTAAATCTTTATTTGTTTTTTTGTAATTTCTGCTTCAATATTAAGAATGGCCGATAATTCGGCCATGTTTTCTTCAATTGTGTAATAGTTATTTATTATTTCGTTTTTTATATTTGATGTATATGACACGTTACCACCTACTTGGAAAATATATATAATTTCTAGGGTTTTGCGGTTCTATATTTGTCCAGCCTAAGTTTACTTCAAAGTGTAAATGAGCACCTGTAGTACAACGATCGTATCCGCCTTGTCTTGTTCCTGTCCATCCGCCACCGGAATAGCCAACTATTGTATTAATTGTTACTGAATCGCCTGTTGAAACTTCAATAGATGATAAGTGTAGGTATCTCGTAGTGTATTCTTGTCCGTCAATTAAATGTTTTACATAAACAATATTTCCACCACAACTAGCTTTTCTTACTATTGTTCCCACTGTTCCAGATGCAGCTGCGTATACCGGATTCCAGTCATCGAGTGCGATGTCTATTCCTTTGTGATATACGTAACCCTCTCCAGAAAGTGGATCTATTCTATAACCAAATTCACTTGTTACCACACCAGTTTTTACTGGTAAATAAAACCCTGAAGCAATAGGAACTCCTAAACATACAGTTATATCTTCATCCATATCACAGCCAGCATTTCTTAAATATTCAATTTCCTCTTCTAATCCTTTTACTTGTGCCTCTTTATCTGTATATATGTCTGATAAATCTTCTATTTCAACGTTTATCTGAGCTAGTAATTTGTTTTGTTCAGCTATTGCTTTTTCTTCGTTTTTTGTCTCTATTTCTAATTGTTTTTGCTCTTCTTCCAATTTTGCTATTAAATGATTCATTTCATCTATCAATTCATCATTATGATTACTTAATTGTTCAACAACAGCAGTTCTAAATATGAAATCTGTAAAATCTGTTGCCCCAAAAACATATTCTAAGTATACATTTTCTCCATTTGTCACCTGTAGAAACGATAATAGTTCTTTTATTTCTTCTTCTTTTTCTCCTATGGTTACTTTTGTGTCTTCAATTTCTTTTTTTGCTTCTTGTATTCGCAAACTGTATTTTTCTATGTTAGCATATTTTTCTGCAATTTCTTCTTCTTTTTCTTTAGCTCTTGCTCTTGCAGCCGCTCTTTCTTCTTCATAACTTTCCAATTCTTTTATCATTTCTTCTACTTCAGTTATATAATCTCTAAGTGTTTTAGCCTCTAATTTATTTGTTGGTACTATTAGAATGACTGCAAATAAAAGGAAAAGTATAATGAATTTATATTTTTTTTTCATTATATTTTTAAATACCTCCTTACTGCACGATAACTTCCTAATGCCCCCACTATTACGCCTATTGCTATTACAAATATTATTATATTTGCAATAATTAAATCAGGGTTAACTAATTTTATTATTGGTGTAAATAGTTGTCCATTAAATCTTTCATATATATACATGTACCCATAACAGCAAGCAATTATAGGAATTATGCTTCCTAATGCCCCTAGTAAAAGTCCTTCAAAGAAGAAAGGAATTTTTATGAATGCATTTGATGCTCCGACTAAACGCATTATTTCTATTTGTCTTTTTCTTGTTTGTATAGTAATTTTTATTGTATTGCTTATTAAAAATGCTGTTACTAAAACTAGTCCAATTACAACTATATATGTTATATTTTTTACCACATCAAAAACGTTTACTAAATCTTCTACCATTCCTTCTCCGTATTTTACTATTGAAACACCTTCTATGTTTTCAATTTCACTAGCTGTTTCGCCAATAGTTTCAATATTTTCTACCTTGATTAAAAATGTGTCTTGTAGTGGATTTGTTTCTTCTGTATATTGACTAAGTATGTTTTCTAAATCTGCATTTTCTTTTTTCATCTCATCTATTAATTGTTGTTTTGATTCAAATTCTATACTTTGTATATTATTTAAATTGTTTATTTCTGTATTTATTCTATTTATTCCTTCTTCAGTAATTTTTTTATCTAAGAATGCAACTATTGTAACGTCTTTCTCTATATCACTTGTAAAACTATTAACGTTATAGGATAAAATAACTGACACTGCCACTAATATTAGTGTTATTGCAATACAAGATATGCTCGCTATACTTAATGATGCATTTCTAAATACACTTTTAAAAGCTTCTTCTATAGAATGAAAAAATATTCTAATCTTTTTCATCAAAATACCCCCCTTTCTCTTTGTCGCTTACTAGCATTCCTTTTTCTATTGTTATAACTCTTTTTTGATATTTATTTACTATTTCTTTGTCGTGCGTAGCCATTATTATAGTTGTTCCGTCTTCGTTAATTTTATTTAATATTTCCATTATTTCTAACGATGTCTTTGGATCTAAGTTTCCTGTAGGTTCATCGCAAATTAATATCTTTGGCTCATTTACTATTGCTCTTGCGATAGATACACGTTGCTGTTCCCCACCTGATAGTTGGTCTGGATAACTTTTAAACTTCTCTTTTAATCCAACTTTTTCTAAGGCTTTCATTACTTTTTTTCTTATTTCATCTGATTTTAATCCATATATTTCAAGTGCAAAGGCTACATTTTCATATACCGTTAGGTTTTGTAGTAACTTATAATCTTGGAAAACTATTCCAAGTTTTCTTCTCAATTTATATACTTTTCTATTCTTTAATTTTGCGACGTTAATTCCACCAACAAATACCGAACCTTTGCTTGGCTTTTCTTGTCTATATAGTAGTTTAATTAATGAACTTTTTCCTGATGCTGTTTTGCCAATAACAAATACAAAATCGCCTTTTGCTATTTCTAAATTTATATCGCATAATGCTGTTACTCCATTAGAGTATTGCTTGTATACGTTCTTTAATTCTATTAAATTCATTCTTACCTCCACTTCAATTATACTTTATTTCTTTCTAATTTTAATTGGTAATTTTTTCTTTTGCTTTGTACCTCCTAAAACTTCATAACAGTCACTTACTATTATAAATGCATATGGGTCAATTTCTTTAATGTTCTCTTTGACTTTATAGTAACTATCGGTTCTTACTATGCACATTATCACCTCGTGCATTTTATTAGTGTATCCACCTTTTCCACTAAGGAGAGTTATTCCACTTTCAACACTTTTTAATAAGTATTTTTTTACCTCTTCTTCTTTTGTTGTATTTATTAAAAACATTTTGCTATCTGAAATTCCGAGTAGCATTTTATCTATAATCAATGATTCAATATATTTTATAAGTATTGCACTTATTAACATTTCAAATCCAAATATATATGTACCAAATAATATGATTATTCCATTTATATAAAGACCAGTTTTACCCATTGGTTTTTTAAACTTTTCGTTAAATATTGATATTAAAATATCGGTGCCACCAGATGTAAAATTAACTTTATAAACCATTCCTGCACCAAATCCCATCGTGACACCAGCACACAATATTTCAAATATTGTGTTTTCAAAATTAATATTTATTATGTCACTGATATTACCGGTCAAATACACCGCGGTAGTAAAAGTGATTGCCCCTATGATGTGATATAGAGATTTTTTAGGACCTAAAACCGCAATACTTAATATAGTTAAGAAAATATTACCTATCAGTATAAAAACATTTGGACTTATCGTTGTTATTTCACCAAATATTATTGATGATCCTGTTACTCCTCCAGTAACATATTCATTAGGAACATAAAACAAGTTATATGAAATTGCCATTATAGTTAATCCTATAAGGCATATTATGTATCTATATAAAAAATCACTTAATTTGTTTTTGATGACTTTCATGTTTTTTTACCTTTCTTATAGTATTATAACATGAGATGTTTGTTTTGTAAAATATACACGTTACATTTAAAGTTAGGTTTGACAGTAATTTTTTTTGAAAGTATACTTATATATTATAGAGGTAATGTATGAAAAAATGGTTATTAAGGTTTTGTTTATTTATATTTGTTTTTGTTCCATTTATTGTTAATGGTTTAGAAAATCCTAGTCTATATTCAGAATATTATGCAATTTATGACTTAACTGATGATAAGATGTTGGCATCCTTGAATGCTGATGTTGAAACTGAAATTGCATCATTAACTAAAATTATGACAGTAATGGTTGCTATAGAAAATGTTGAAGATTTGGATGAAACTGTTACAATCACTAATTCTATACTTAATACTGTAAGTTGGGAGGCATCTGTGGCTGGACTTGAAGTTGGCGATGTTGTTACTTATAGAGATTTACTTTATGCAGCTATGTTACCTTCAGGTGCTGATGCTACCAATGCTCTCGCTATTTTAATCAGTGGCTCTATTAATGATTATGTTGATTTGATGAATGATAAAGCTGAAACTTTAGGACTTGATAATACTCATTATGTAAATGTCACTGGATTAGATGAAACTGGTCATTATAGCACCGTAAATGATGTGGTTATTTTATTAAAATATTCTCTTGAAAACGAGTTATTTAAAGAAATATTTACTACAAAAAATTATACACTTGCTAATGGTTTGGAAATTAGTGCTTCTGTAAATTTTTATAATAAAATTATGGGACTAGATACATCTTTGATATTGGGAAGCAAGACTGGTTTTACTGATGATGCCGGCTATTGCATTGGTATCTATTTTGAATCAAGTGGACATGAGTTTATCGCTGTAACGTTAAATGCTCCTAGAGTTTTAAACAATTACTATAATGTTGTAGATGCTCTTAAGGTTATTGAATACGTAGATAATAATTATTCTTATCATACAATTGTCGAAAGTGATGAAAGTGTATTTAGTATCCCAGTTTTTTATAGTAAAACAAATGATTATGATGTGATTTCTAAAAATGATATTAAACTATTTTTACCAAACGACTATGACAAAAATAAAATTAATGTTAAATATGTTGGTTTGGAAAAACTGAGTTATAAAAATAAATATAACGACAAACTTGGAGTGATTGAGATATATTACGATGATGAATTACTAAATACTACTGCTGTGTATCTTCTAAGTGAAATAGAACTTAGTGTTTTTAAAATCGTGTGGAAATATAAATGGTTTATTATTATAGGCATTACAATACTATATTTTATGGTAAAATTAAAAAAGAAGAAAAGAAAAAAAGTTCTTAGAACTTTTAATCGTTAATAAATAAATTATCATCCTTGTACACTGGATCACATGTATAATTTATTTTTAATTGTTTTAACGGTTTAGCATCACCGTTAGTTAATATATAAGTTGAATGTGCTTCGCATTCATTTAATTTGTTTAAGTTTTCTAGCATTTTTGATATTATAGGATTTGTAGCAGCATTAATCGATAAGGCTAAAAGTATTTCTTGTAAGTTTAAAACTTCATTTTTGTTAAATAGTTCTTTTTTCATTTTTAACATTGGTTCAATTAATAGTGGCGATATAATATGAACATCCTCATCTAATTTTGTTATATATTTAAGTGCATTTATTATTGTACTAGCCGGTGCAGACATTATCTCCGTTGTTCTTCCAGTTATTATAACACCACTATTTAATTCTAAAGCCATTGAATGTGATTTTTTGTCTTTTTTCTTTTTGTATGCATATTTTACAACTTTTCGTTTGTTAACATCAATGTTTAATTCATTCATTAATAATTTAATTCTATCTATTACTTCTTGTGATTGTTCGCCTAATTTATGTAGTACTAGGCTTTTATAATATCTTCTTATTATTTCATCTACACAAGCATTTATTACCACTTTGTCATCTATTATACAAAATCCAATCATATTTATTCCCATATCGGTAGGGCTATAATAAATATCTTTTTTTGTTATTTCCTTTAATATTCTTTTTAATATTGGAAATGTTTCGATATCTCTGTTATAATTTACCGATGTTTTACTATAATGTTCTAAGTGAAATGGATCTATCATATTTACGTCTTTCAAATCAGCAGTCGACACTTCATATGCTATATTGATTGGATGTTTTAGTGGTAGATTCCATACTGGAAAAGTTTCAAATTTTGCATAGCCCGCATTTATTTTACGCTTGTATTCATGGTATAGTTGTGATAGGCATGTTGCAAGTTTGCCACTTCCTGGCCCTGGTGCAGTTATAACTACTAATGGTTTTTCAGTAATTATGTATTCGTTTTTTCCATATCCGTTTTCACTCACAACTTTGTCAATATCACTTGGATAACCCTCTGTGTACGTATGCATATAAACTTTTATTCCATTTAATTCTAATTTATTTTTTAAGTTTATTGCTGATTTTTCACCCTCAAAAAGAGTTATTACAACTGAGTTAACTTTAAGTTTGTTTTTTCTTATGTTGTCTATTAACCTCATAACATCTTTTTCATATGTTATATCATAGTCTGCTCTTATTTTCTTGTTTTCTATATCTTTTGCACTAATACATATAATAACTTCAGTGATATCTTTTAGTTCTTTTAATATTTCTATTTTACTATTGTATTTAAATCCAGGTAATACTCTAGCAGCATGAAAATCATCAAATAATTTTCCACCTATTTCTAAGTATAATTTGTTACTAAATTGTTTAAGTCTTTTATATATTTCTTTTTTTGTTAGTTCTCTATATTTTTTATCATCAAACCCTATTTTTTTCATTAACACCTCTTCACATAACTTTCTATAAATATATCTATATCACCATCTAAAACCTTTTCAACGTTAGATGTTTCTACATTTGTTCTCAAATCTTTTACTAATGAATAAGGATGCATTACATAATTTCTTATTTGACTTCCAAAATTAACATCCATTACTGAACCTTTTAAATTACTTAATTGTTTATCTACTTTTTCTCTTTCTAGTAAATATAGTTTTTGTTTTAATATATCTATCGCTTTCTCTTTGTTTTGTATTTGACTTCTTTCATTTTGACAGGTCACTACAATACCGGTAGGCAAATGTGTTATTCTCACAGCTGAATCTGTAGTGTTAACACTTTGGCCACCTGCTCCGCTACTTCTATATACATCTATTTTTAACTCATTTTCTTTTATTTCTATTTCAATATTTATGTTAATTTCTGGTGTTACAAGAACTGAAGCAAATGAAGTATGTCTTCTTTTATTTGAATCAAACGGACTTATTCTAACTAAACGATGTACGCCCGTTTCACTCTTTAAGTATCCAAAGACATTTAGCCCTTTTATTTTAAACGTCACACCTTTTATTCCCACTTCTTCTCCCGGCTGTTCACTTATTATTTCATATTTGTACCCTTTTTTGTCAAAATATCTTAGATACATTCTTTTTAACATGTTAGCCCAGTCATTTGATTCTGTGCCACCTGCACCTGAATGTATTTCCATATATGCATTGTTGTGATCAAACTCACCATTTAGTAATGATTTTATTTTTATTTTTTCAATAGTGTTTTTGATTACTTTTATATTTTCTTTTATGTCTAAAATCATGCTTTCTTCTAATTCAAGTTCCATAAACTCTTGTATGCTATTTATGTCTTCTTTTAACTCATTTATTTCATCTATTTCTTTTTTTATCTGACTTATTTTTTCCATTACTTCTTGAGAATCTTTTCTTTTCCAAAAGGTTTCATCTTGGCTTTCTTGCTCTAATGTCATGAGTTCTTCTTCTTTTAGAGCGACGTCAAAGTGACCTCCATATTTTTTCAAATTCTTCTTTTAATTCGTTTATTTCTCTTTTTATTTCTTCCATTTTAATCTCCTTTAATTATTGTAACAACGTCTCCGTTATTTAATAAAAACGCATTTCCTTCATCAGTGTCTAAATGTAATTCAAATGTATATGTTCTTTTTGCTTTTATTTTAACGTTTTCTATTGTTCCACCTTTTATTCCGTCTATTTTCACTTTAACAGTTTCCCCATCTTTAAATCCATAACTTTCTAAGTCGTTTGTATTTATGTGTATATGTCTTTCTGCAATGATAGTACTTTCTTTTGCTACTATACTTCCTTTAGGTCCGATTATTTCCACTGTTTCTGCACCATATAAATCTCCACTTTGTCTTACCGGTGGATTAATTCCTAATTTGTATGAATCAGTTTTGCTTATTTCAACTTGTGTGTAATCCCTAATAGGACCTAAAACTCTTATCCCATCTATTTTATCTTTGCTCGTTTTAATAGTTACTGTTTCTTTTGATGCAAATTCGCCTGTTTGGCTCAATGGGTTTCTCATCGTTAAATTGTAGTTTTCGCCAAATAGTGTATTTAAATCTTCTCTTTTTAAGTGCACATGTCTATTGCTTATTCCTACTTTTATTTTCAATTTTATCACCTATTTACATTATACATTACGTGTACTTTTTTTTAAAGACCATGCATATATTTTTTTAGAAAAGGAGTGATTTTATGAACGGAAGTTATTATAAGAATGCAATGTATAATTCAGACTTTGATCATATAAGACCAGCAGATAATTTTAATAATAATGATGAACTACCTATGGAACAAAGTTATGTTGAAAATATTTTAAGACTAAATAAAGGTAAAAAAGTTACTGTTTATATGTCTTATAGTGATTCAGTTGAATGGCGCGATAAAAAATACGTTGGTATTATAGAACAAGCAGGAAGAGATCATTTGATTATTAGTGACCCTACAAATGGTAAATGGTATTTGCTTTTAATGATTTACTTAGATTATGTTGAATTTAATGAAAAAATAAACTATAAATTATAAAGTTGTATTCTTTTTGTTTTTTTGGTAAAATAATTAATGTAAGGAGTTTGTTATGTACGTAATAGAAGTTTTATTAGTATTAGCAATTATTACTTTAATTTTATGTATTATCGCTATGTTTATAGTTATAAATTATAATACAATTATTGATACATTATATAAAGTTAATGTTAGTGAAAATAAAATTACTGAAATCTTAAAAAATAAAGAGGATTTGTTAAGTCGTGCAATTAATATTATAGAAAGACAGCTTAAGATTGATACTAAGGGATTTGATGAATTTAAAAAAATCAATAGCAATAATCTAAACAATAACGAAAAGGATATTATTTTATGTAATACTTTTTATGAAGTAAAAAGAATAACAGAAGATTATAATGAGTTAAATGATGTAAAAAGTTACTCTGGGATTATTAAAGATATAGAGGAATGTGATTGTTTATTAGGCGGAGTTAAAAACATGAATAATAAGTATGTAGCAATATATAATAGTTTTTTAAAATCTTTTCCTAAAAACTTTATCTCAAAAATTAAAAGGTTTAAATCCAAAAGTTTGTATGAAACCAATATAAAAAAAGAAATAGAAACTACAATTTAAAATGAAATGCACCCCTTAAAGTAGACATTAATAAAAAAGAGTTAAGGGTTGTGGTATAATACACCTCCGAAAGG
>CALVOQ010000012.1 GCA_944350335.1 uncultured Bacilli bacterium | reverse complement strand
AGTTAATTATGGATTTACTACAAAATGAGTTAAGACCAAAAACGTTAAACGATGTAATAGGACAAAAACATCTAATAGGTAACGGGAAAATATTAAGTAATTTAGTTAAAAATAAAAAATTATTTAATGTAATTTTATATGGAAAAAGCGGTATTGGTAAAACTACTATTGCTTTATGTTTAGTAAATGATTTAGGTTTTAGGTATAGAATGCTTAATGCAACAATTAATAGTAAAAAGGATTTTGAAGTAGTTTTTGAAGAAGCAAAAATGTATGGAGAATTAGTTTTAATTGTAGATGAAATCCATAGAATGAATAAAGATAAACAAGATTTGTTATTAAGCTATATAGAAAGTGGTGTAATAATTCTAATTGGTTTAACTTCATCAAATCCATTTCATAGCATTAATCCTGCGATTAGAAGTAGATGCCAATTATTAGAACTCAAAGACATAGAAGAAAATGATATAATTGAAGCAATAACTAAAATAAAAAATATTTATAAGGATTTAACCATAGATGATAAGACAATAAAACACATCGCACATATTTCAAATGGAGATCTGCGTAGTGCATACAACTTAGTTGAGTTTTGCTATTATAGTTTTGGTCCATATTTTACAGTAGAAAACATTGAAGAAGTTAACTCAAACGCAAAGTTTTACTATGACAAAAACGAAGACGGGTATTATGACGTATTAAGCGCTTTTCAAAAAAGTATACGTGGTAGTGATGTAAATGCAGCACTGCATTATCTAGCGAGATTAATTGAAGTCGGCGATTTTGACATTTTATACAGGCGAATGCTCGTTATAGCATATGAAGATATAGGACTTGCTAACCCTAGTTTACCACCGAGAGTTTTATCAGCTATTGAAGCAAGTGAAAGATTAGGACTACCAGAATTATATAAACCTCTTGCATGTGTAGTAATTGATATGGCATTAAGTCCAAAAAGTAATTCAGTAGAAAGTTCTATGAATAATGCTCGTGCCGAGTTAAATAAGGGCGGAATAGATCGCGTTCCAAGACATATTACAACTACAAGTAAAGATTATAAATATCCTCATAACTATAAAAACCACTGGGTAAAACAACAATACTTACCGGACAATATTAAAAATAGTGTGTATTATATTCCTGGAGATAATAAATATGAAACAGAACTAAATAATTATCACAAGAAAAGAATACAAAATCAAAAATAAAATAGGTATTATTTACCTATTTTTAATGTGTCATTAACAATAATATTACAAATTAGGAAACCTGCGATTGCCGGAACATATACAACTGACCCAAGTTCCTTTATACTGCTCGGTTTTTCTTCACTATAAACTACTTTTACATATTTTTGTTCTAATATTGATAACTCTTTTCTAATTTTTCTAGCCAATGGACAATATTTAGTTTTATCAAGTGTAGATATTTTTAAAAGTGTACCATCTATTTTTTTAGCTGTTCCCATTGAAGAAATAAGTTTAATATTAGAGTTATAACAATACTTTATTAAAGCAATCTTTGTATTTAATGTATCACAAGCATCAATAACGTAATCAAAATTATCATTAATATAATCGCATATATTTTCTTTATCTAAAAATACATTAATAGTAGCAACTTGAACTGAAGGATTAATCATTAACGCACGTTTTCTTGCTTCTTCTACTTTTAAATTACCAATATTTGTACTATTAGAAATAATCTGTCTATTTAAATTAGTACTATCAATAACATCAGAATCAATAATAGTTATTTTTTTTACTCCTAGACGAACTAAACCTTCTAGAACATATCCTCCTACTCCACCGACACCAATTAAACAAATATTTAATGATGAAATATAACTGGTATTATCGTTTCCAATTAATTTTTCTAATCTATCTAAATTCATAAAACTCACCATTCCAAATAAAAACCCAAAGATACGACTGCCGTTTAAATAAATCTCGCCACAGACGAGGTGGTAGGCAACATAATGCCATTAGGATTCTTAGTAAAACTAAGCATTCAACACAGCACATTAATTATGCCCCCAAGAATATAAAATAGTCGGTTTATTTGTGACGACAATCATTATCTTCAGGTAATTTTATTATACCACAAAATCAAAAAAAATATACTAAAAGCGTAAAGACTTTACAAATAATCAACTTATCGTTCGCCTATTTTATAATTATTTTAAATATTAAATTTTTTATAAATATAAATAACTAAATGTTGCAACTTAATCCAAGTTTAAATCATTAATGTATTCAATAAAGTAAAGCGGAATATTGATTATTTTATCGTTCCTACTTAAATTATTTAATGAAAACCTAAATGATACTTCATTATCGTTTTTGGCATTATATTTAGTCAAATTATTGTTATTAGTAGTCTTGTTTGACTTTACTTCTATAGGAATTATCTTATTATTTTTTTGTATCACAAAATCAATTTCATTTCTATCAAAAGTAAAATAATTGGGAGACTCATTTAATAAATAATTTAGAGTATTAGCGACATAATTTTCAATAAATGAACCTTTAAACTCTTCAAAAAGTTTTTTACCATCTAGTACAATTCTACTATCTAAATCAGACATTCTTCTTAAAAGCCCGACATCATTCATATAAATCTTATAACTAGATAAATCATAATATGCTATTAACGGAAAATCACATTTTTTTACTAAGTAACATTTTGAAATTAAATTAACATCATTTAACCAATTTAATGCGCCTCATATTCTCTAGCACGCGCGCCTTCTTTAAGAACCTGATAAACAAACTTTTTATTTTCTCTTGCTAATTGAGAAGGTATTCCGTTCCAAATCAATGATATCTTATTTGCTTCATTCGCATCTGCATGTTTAGAAAAATCATTTTCATATGAATCTAAAATATTTTTTTGAATTTTACTAACTTTCTCAATATCTTTGTCATTAACCCAACTATATACTGCCTCTGGCATTCCACCAATAATATAATAAGTTTTTAATTTTTCAATTAACATATCTTCAAATAATTTTGGAATCTCACTTATTTGTTTAGTTTTTTTCATAACTTCAACTAAGTTTTCTGAATTATCCGCGATTAAAAACCCACTAAACGTCATTGGATATAAATTCAAAAATTCCACTTTGCCAACAGGAAAAGAAGTTTTTGAAAGTCTTATTCCAAGTAGTGATCCTGCACATGCAATATGATATTCACCTGCTTTTTCACAAAAATATTTAAGTGAATTCAATGCATTCGGGCATTCTTGTATTTCATCAAAAATAATTAATGTCGTATAAGGATTTATTTTCTTACCTGCAGCCAAAGACAATTGTTCAATAATCCTTTTGGGACCTTTAGTATCTGAAAATAGTTCAGTTAGTCCATCATCATAGTCAAAATTAAAAATATGCTACATTATCATAATTGTTTTCTCCAAACTCTTTTAATATATATGTTTTTCCAACTTGTCTTGCTCTTTTTAAAATAAGTGGCTTTCTATCCTTACTATTTTTCCAATTAATTAGTTTTTCAGTTATAAATCTTTGCATAGTACCATCTCCTTAAATAACAAATATATCACACTTTTGTAAATTATTTCTGCGTTTTAATAACATTTTTGTGTTTCTTCTAATTAAAGCTGATATAATACAAGGAGTTTAAGTAATTATATTTATAATATTTTTATCCATAAATTGTTCATTTTTCATTTATATAACTAATAATTGTGCTTAAATTAACTTCTTTAGTACTATTCATGATATTTATATCAGCGCCTTTATAATAATTATTTAACAGTTTAATGAGTTCTTTCATCTCGTTTCTTTTGCCAATTTGTTTTTCTGTTACTTTACAAGCACAATCAATAAACTTTAAATTATTATGATTTGCCCAAGCGATAATGTCTTTTTCTCTAACGTAATACAAGGGTCTAATTAATTCCAAAGGTTTGAAATTAACAGAAGAAAGCTTTGGCATCATAGTCTTAAACTCACCATTGTAGATCATTGACATCAATATTGTTTCAACGACATCATTAAAATGATGTCCAAGTGCAATTTTATTACAGCCTAACTTCTTTGCTTCGCTATAGAGTGCTCCCCTTCTTTTTCTGGCACATAAATAACAAATATCTTTTTTTCCTTCAATTATATCAAAAATATTGCTTTTAAAAATATGAAGATTAATACCTAAAATCTCTGCATTTTTTAAAATCTGTTTTTTGTGATTATCTTTATAGCCAGGATCCATTAGAATATAGCACATATCAAATTTCTTTTTTCCGTGCATTTGAAGTTCTTCCATGCATTTAGCAAGTAAAAATGAATCTTTTCCTCCGCTTATACAAATAGCGATTTTGTCGCCATCTGAAATAAGATTGTATTCATCTACACCTCTAATAAAATTACACCATATTTCTTTTCTGTATCTTTTTATTATACTATTTTGAATCTTCTGCTTCTCTTTTTTCATGTTTTTCCCTTTTTCTCAATTCCAATCTAACTACTTGTTTTTCATCATCTACAAGATCTAAAGAGCCAACATTAGAAGTATTATCAAAGATATCATATAAAACATCTTCAAACATTTGATCAACTACTATATTTAATGCTCTGGCTCCGGTTTTATATTTTAAAGCTTGAGTAGCCAGTCTGTCATAAATTTTATCCGTGACCTCAAAATCTATT
Source organism: uncultured Bacilli bacterium (assembly GCA_944350335.1). Classification (GTDB taxonomy): domain Bacteria; phylum Bacillota_I; class Bacilli_A; order RF39; family UBA660; genus CALVVN01. Next base: position 15,515 of record CALVOQ010000012.1, on the reverse strand, counting down.
CCTAACTTTTCAAGTTCCTCAGTATATTTTTTTAATGGACTTAAAGAAGATGTTTTTAGTATTTTTATAAAGTCCTCTTTATTTAATTCGTTCATCTGTACTATAGTTCTAAATCTTCCTATAAATTCTAATGGCATACCATATGCTTTAAAATCTTCAATAGTTATTTCGTTAACTGATGGAGTTTCTTCATCTTTACCAAAACCAATAGGTTTGCCTTTTGTAAGTTTTCTATCTCTAAGATCTGTAAATGCTCCACAAGCTACAATAGTTAATTTAGAAGTATCAAATTGAATTACTTCATTTCTATAATTTAATGGAAAAATGCCTCCTTCAATTATGGAAAGTAAGTTTTTTAAAACATCACTTTTACTAATAGAATTGTCACCATTAGATCCGGCCTTTTTGTCGATTTCATCTAAAACAAGTATACTTCTTTCAGCTAAACTTTGATTCATATTTGCATTTTCTAAAACATTATATAAAATGTCTTCTACATCTCCGCCTTTATAACCTGATTCTGTATATTTAGTCATATCTTCTATCCATAAAGGCACGCCTATTCTTTTGCTTAAAGATCTCAGTATTTGAGTTTTACCAACGCCAGTAGGACCATATATCAAAATATTGCTTTTCATTTCTTTACCATCAAACATTAAGTTTTTATAAACCGCAGTTATTATCTTTCTGATTTGTTTATCTTGAGAAATTACTTCAGATTTTATACCTTCATATAGTTCGCTAATCTTGACTGGTCTGTCATCAACATTGTTTTTCGTAGTAGGATTAGTATATAATTCCGAAAAAGTTTCAGCTAGCTCATCTATCGTGACATCCATCATTTCTCTTTCGGTTTTTAACCTTTCAATTTGCTCTTCAATATTAGGGTACTTCACAATTAAATTATCATCTTCTCTCAAATCATCTAATTTAACCTTTTTAAAAACAAATTTTTTTTCAGACATATTAAACGTTGCTACGATGACTTGATTTTTGCTTTCTGAAACAAATTTTAATAAAGGTTTTTTAACATTTGGCACTTGAAATATATTGGGTATGTTCATTACATTGCCAAAAGCAGTATCTAATCCTAAATAAGAACAATCTCTAATATTTGGCAAAATAGAATTAGACATATAATCATGAAACACATCATCTTTAACGTTGTATTCTCCAATGCAAAGTCTCATCGGCAAAAAAACTATTTTACTCTCAAGTTCAATCTTGTTAAACATTATAGCACAGTTGTATTTATTCATAATTCCCCCCCTAAAATTTAATGCCTAGTTCTTTAAGTTGTTTTTCATTAGCCTTACTTGGAGCATTAGTCATTAAACAAGATGCGCTTTGAGTCTTTGGAAACGCTACAACATCTTTTATATTATCTGTTCCACAAAGAATCATAGTAATTCTATCTAATCCTGGAGCAATACCTCCATGAGGAGGCGCACCATATTTAAACGCTTCTAAGAGATATCCAAACTTTCTTTGAGCTTCTTCTTCACTTATTCCCAATTTTTCAAAGACTCTACTTTGAATATTTCTATCATGAATTCTAATACTTCCGCTTGCAAGTTCATATCCATTTAAAACAATATCATAACTTCGAGCATAGCAATTTTTTGGATCATCTAACATATCTATATCTTTAGGCATAGTAAATGGATGATGGGCAGAAACATATCGATTTTCTTCTTCGTTCCACTCAAACATCGGAAAATCAGTAATCCATAAGAAATTATAAATATCTTTATTAATTATATCTAAATATTTTGCAACACTAAGTCTTAATGCCCCTAAAGCTTGCAATACTTGTTTTTTAGTTCCAGCAACTATAAAAACAATATCTCCATTTTTCAAATTAAGACTATTAATTAGAGATTCTTTCTCTTCTTCGCTTAAACTATTGGCAACATTTCCTGTAAAACCATTGTTATATTTAACAAAGAACAAATTATCAACTTTAAAGTTTTTAAGCAAAACCGCAAATTCATCTACTTTTTTTCTAGAAAATTGTGCTTCAGAGTTTCTGCCAACTATTGCACCTATGAATTCTTTCTGTAACAAAGATAACTGATTATTTTTTAATATACTAGATATATCACTGATTAACATATCAAAACGTGTATCAGGTTTATCAGTTCCATAATTATTCATTGCTTCATCATATGTCATTCTTGGAAAAGGAAGAGGCAAATCTACGTTCTTAACATCCTTTAAAATCTGCTTAAACATTCCTTCAACAGTACTAAATATATCTTCTTCGTTCACAAAAGACATCTCAATATCTATCTGTGCAAATTCAGGTTGTCTATCTGCCCTTAAATCTTCATCACGAAAACATCTAGCGATTTGATAATATTTTTCAAAGCCAGCAACCATAAGTAATTGTTTAAATAACTGAGGTGACTGAGGCAATGCATAAAAACTACCATTTTGAATTCTAGATGGAACTAAATAATCTCTCGCTCCTTCTGGACTAGTAGCAGTCAAAATTGGAGTTTCTACTTCAACAAACCCTAAAGAATCTAAATACTTTCTTGTACTTTGAGTAATTTTATGTCTAGTCATTAAATAATTTTGTAATTCTTCTTTTCTCAAATCCAAATATCTATATTTAAGTCTTAATTCTTCGCTCACATTATCGCTTTTAATATCAAAAGGCAAAGGATTAGAAGTATTTAAAATATCAATATCAATAACTTCAATCTCAATTTCTCCACTAGGGATTTCCTTATTTGGGCTACTTCTTTTAATAACCTTACCTTTTACTTTTAAAACGTATTCGTTTTTAATTTCTAAAACCTTTTCATAGTTTTCATTATCACTATTTACTACTAACTGAACAATTCCAGATCTATCTCTTAAATCAATAAAAACCAAATTACCAAGTTTTCTTATCTTGCTTGCCCATCCATACACTTCTAAAGTTTCATCAATATTATTCAAATTTAATTCTGCATTATTTATTTTTTTCATATCTTACTCCTAATAATAAGTATTTAAATACTCAATAACCTCTTCTATTTTAACTTTAGTTTGTTCTTTTGTTTTATTATCTTTTATAGTAACGTAACCATTATTTAGTTCATCTTCACCAACTATAAAAACAAAACTAGGATTTACCTCATCTACAATCTTCCACTGACTTTTCATATTTTTTTCTTCATAATTAATTTCAGTGATATATCCGTTTTCTCTTAAGTCATTATTTAGTTTATATGGTAGATAATCATTCACTAAATTCATAATATAAACATCTATTGAATCAGATATTTTATTATTCTTGTCTTTTTCAAGAATTGTTATAATTCTTTCAATTCCAAGTGCAAACCCCACAGCTGGGTTATCAGGACCATCTAGTGCACTTACTAAGTTATCATATCTACCACCGCCACAAATAGTACTTGCTAACCCTAAATCATCAGTATCAGATACTATTTCAAAAACAGTATGAGTATAATAATCTAACCCTCTAACTAACGTTGTATCAACTTCATAATTAACACCTAGAGCTTCTAAAGCACTTTTAACATCATTAAAATAATTTATACTTTCTTCATTTAAATAGTCAATTGTTTTAGGCGAGTTCTTTATATAATCCCGATTTCCATCATATTTACAATCAAGGATTCTCAAAGGATTTCTCTCAAATCTATCCTTACATAAATCACAAAGATTTTCATAATCTTTTGAAATATAATCTTTTAAAATCTCTTTATATTTATTTCTACTATCATTATCTCCTAAAGTATTAATCTTAATTTTTAAATTCTTAATCCCAAGACCATCTAGATATTTATAAGCCATATAGATTATATCAGCATCTAATTTAGCACTTTTTACACCAATAACTTCTACACCAAATTGAGTAAACTCTCTTAACCTTCCACTTTGAGGTCTTTCATATCTAAAACAAGAGCCAAAATAATAATATTTCTTTAATCTATTATAAGAATACTCCTTATTTTCAATGTAACTTCTAACTACTCCGGCAGTAAACTCTGGTCTAAGAGTCATCTCCCTATTACCTTTATCAAAAAAGTCATAAGTTTCTTTATTTACAATATCAGTACTCTCTCCTACACCTCTTTTAAACAAACCACTTGTTTCAAACATAGGAACTTTAACAAACTCAAAATTATATAATTCCATAAAGTCGTGAGTATACATTTCAATATTTTTAAATATCTTTCCTTTTTTCCCGAATAAATCAATAGTTCCCTTAGGTTTTTGTATCATAGTTATCACTCCTAAACTAGAAATATTATAACATGTATAATGCTGAACATAAAGATTTAAAATTAAAAACTTTGCTGAACTTATATTCTTGAGTGATGTTAAAATAAATAGTAAAATAATCTAGTGCATTAAACGAGTAACTTACAACGTAGTAAGTAAAACAAAATTTAAATTTTATTGGATTCATTATATTGTTTATTTGGAAAACAATAAACTAAATAAGCGATATATTTAAAATATAACTTTCAAAAATAACAAGCGCTAAGAAGTTATCATTTAAAAAGTACGAGCATTCTGAAAATGGCGCAATTAACAGAACATTCATACTTAAGTTGATTATTTTATTTTTTAAAATTAATACATTTTTTTAATACTTTACTATCTTTGAAAAAATCAATATCTACTTCTTTTTTTATTTGTACTAAGTCAATTTTTCCGCCAGCATTAATTGGTAATTCATCGACCAAAATAAAATCATAAGGTATTGAGGTTTCTTCTAAGTTTTTATAACAAGAAGTTAATAATGTATTTTTGATTTCGTCATCACTCATTGTGATATTATCTTTTAATTCAATAAATGCTATTGGGACCATTTGATCATCAGGGTGTTCAAATCCAATGACAGCAGAATTTCTTACAAAAGGCATTGAATTAATAAACTCGGAAATTTTATTTGGATGTACATTAAATCCTTTCCTCATAAAAATATTTTTAATTCTATCTACCATAAATATATGACCATCTTCATCCATGTAACCAATATCCTTAGTGTGAATCCATTTTTGCCCATCACTGTGCATCATTATCACCAAATCGGTTTCTTCTAGGTTATTCAAATATCCTTGCATCATAGATGGTCCAGAAATGCAAATTTCGCCTTCTTCTCCATATTCCATTTCATAATCAGTCCCTGGTTTAAATATACCAACATTTTCGTAAATTATTGGTATGCCTATACTACCAAATTTGTAGGCACCTTTTTTACAATATGACCCCATAGCAGTATTTTCAGAAAGGCCATATCCTTGCCTTACAATTATGTCTTTATTCACGATTCCATTTTCTGCATAGTCTTCTGGAACATTATTTAATTGTTTCTCTATAAATTTAGATAAACTTGCTCCACCAGATATTAAATTTTTACCTTTTAATTTTGTTAATTCTACTGAACTATTTGCTAAATTAATATAATGTATTGGTCCTCCTGGGAAATTATCTGGATTTAATTTTTGCATAGCATCTGGAAATTTTTTAGTTAATAGTTCCGGTATTAAATAAACATAACGACCATCTACGGTTTGATAATGCATCATTGATATACCATATCCAATTGATGGAAGTAAAGCATCCATAAATTTTCCTTCAAAGTACTCTCCGTTTTTATAAGCAAACGCAACGCTGTTTATATTAGCATCGGTTAGACATACGCCTTTTGGTGTGCCAGTGGTTCCACTCGTTCCAATAATAGCAGCGATGTGATCCTTATCATAATATGGCGTTATATCTTTCTTTACCAAATTACTCATTTTTAAAAATTTGTCAAATGAAATAACTCTTTTATCATCACATTGCACACATTCTTTTTTTGAAAACATTAATATTTTTAAAAACTTAGGTAATGATTCTGTTCCGTCTAAACAAATAATGTGTTCTAGTTTACTACTTTTTAAAACCTCTTCATATTTTTTATAAAATCCATCAAAAATAAAAAGTGTTTTAACAGAGTTCTCTTCCAAAATCTTTTTTAATTGGTTTGAAGGTAATAATGGTGATATTGGATATGAAGTCGAACCAATAATACTATTTGAATATAGTAACATTCTTGCCTCAGGTAAGTTAGGTAAAATCAAAGGCACAATTTCGTTTGGTTGCATTCCTAGCGTTGTAGATGCTTTGGCAAGTTTTCTGATTTTTGCAAAGAAATCAGAAAATTTAATTTTAATCCCATTTTTAAAATTATCATTACTAGTTCGTATATCAAAAGCAACATTATTCATGTTGTTAATGTTAGCATCATGAGCATACTGATAAATAGATTTTTGTGGAAAATCTCGTATAATGTTATCAGAACTATAATATTTTAACCAACTTTTGTCTATACTTGGATATCCAACAGGTGGACCTTGTAGATCCCCTCTTGATAAATCTTGTAAATATAAATCTCTTACTTTTTTGTCGACATCAGATAAACTTATCAAAAATTTCTTGTAATTAATTAAATTTTCCTTAGTCATATTTACTCCTCACTTCTTCGGCATTATTATAACACAAGCATGAATATTGTCAAACATTATAATGCTACTATCTAGTTTGTACTTTCTTACCCATGAAAAATATGGCACAGATTTAATTGGTTTATTGTCAAAGGGTAAAATATAAACATATTTAAAATCTTTTGTATATTGAAACAAAATGTTTAATTGTATTTTGAAAACACAAGACAAAATGGATTTTAAACCATATGCTCAATTACCAATAAAAAACGATATAGTTAATCCCCAGTTCATCATAAATTAACTAGCAAATTTAAAATAACTATACTTATATAAAATCACTAAAATAATATTTAATTCAATGCTATTATTTTACTTTCAAATTTTCTATTTTATATTTTTACATTGAATATTTTATCTATTTTTTGTTTAATTTGTTCTTTAGAAAATGGTTTTGACATATAGTCTATGAATCCTTCACTAATGTATTTTTCTTTTGCTCCTGATAAAGCATCTGCAGTCACCGCTATTACTGGTATATTAAAGTTTAAATTTTCTTTTAATTTTGCTAACACTTTACTTCCATTCATATCAGGCATCATTATATCCATTAATACTAAATCAAACTCATTTCCTTCAGTTATTTTATTTAAACATTCTAATCCACTTCGGCATTCTACAATTTCAAAATCAAAACCTGTTAATAATCTTCTGACAACTTTTATATTTAATTCGTTATCATCCACCACCAATATTTTCTTATGCCCATAATCTTTTGTAGTAGTTTTATTTAATGCATAATATTGATCTTCTATATTTTGTATTGGTTCTATTAACTTACTTATTCTTTGCGGAATCGTTACTACAAATATGGATCCTTGTCCAAACTGACTATTTACATTTATTTTACCACCCATCATATCGACTAAAGATTTAGTTATTGCTAAACCTAGACCAGTTCCTTCTGTGGTGGTGTTTTTCTCTATATCTAATCTTTCAAATTTATTGAATAATTTACTTATTAATTCTGGTTTAATACCTCTTCCAGTATCTTCACAACTAATCACTATATTAGAAATACTTTTGCTTATGTCATTTACACATTTTATATTTAAGGTTATCGTTCCTTCCTCAGTATATTTAATTGCATTAGACAACAAATTATTAATAATTTGTTTAACATGTATTTTATCTCCAATTAATTCATATGGCACATCTTCGGCAATAACAAGTTTAAATTCTATAGGTTTGTTGCCAATTTTTGTCGTTGTTACACTACATAAATTAGTTATTTCTTCTTTTAAATTATATGGTTTTTTTACTATTTCCATTTTAGATGACTCTATTTTATTTATATCAAGTATATTTCCTACTATTTCCAGTAATGTTTGGCTAGCATTTATTATATCTTTTGAATTTTCTGCCACCTCATTAGGTATTTGCTCAATATATGTTAAATTATCTTCTGATAATCCTACTATAGCGTTTAATGGGGTTCTTATTTCATGTGACATACTACTTAAAAAGTCGCTTTTTGCTCGATTAGCCTTTTCTGCGTGATTTTTGGATATTTGTAATTGCTCTATCATTCTAACATCCGGATTTTCTATCGTAAAATACATCAATGTAGTAACTATAGAATCAGTAAACAATAATAAAGTTATCTGAGGATATATAATTTGAATTATCACAGTTATAATAGTTAATATAACAAACGCAAACAAAGGAATAAACTTTCGTTTATTAATCTTTTTGATATTTTTTAATAAACAAAATAACATAATACAAATAATAATCATTCCTATGGCATAACTAAAACTAACACTGATTCCATGTGTATATGTAACGCCATCATTCATATAAATATGAATTGGTAAACAATATGTAATAATACATAAAAATATACATATTATAATTGCTTTTTCTAAGTTTCGAGTCGTTCTAAATGTTAAATTCCATATGTATATCATTAAACAAAAGGCATAAGACACAAAGTATATCAAATATATTTTAGCAATGACTATGTTTAGTATATTTTCAATTCCAAATTTATGAAAAGTGAAATATCCAAAAATATCTATTATAACACCTATTATATTAATTATTATAATTGTACTAAATATTTTATTATCAACATTATTTAATTTTTCTTTAAAAAAATAAAAGCACGAAATAATAGTTAAAAAAACAAGACAACAAATTGAAATTGTAACATTTATCATTTGAAGCACCTCTATTTTATCCTATTGTATCATTTTTGTATAAAAAAAACAACAATTTCAAACGTTTAAAAGTTTCGATTTCTGTGCAATTACGATAGAAGTATGATACATATTCCGATTTTTATCAATAAATGAGAAAGTTTAATGTAAATAGTGTCTGTAAAACTTGCATATTGCATGCACAGACATTCGCATAAGTTTATCACATTATACCTAATTTATTAATGTTTTCTCGGCATATATGTCCTATTCGTGATAATTACGCAGTGTAAGTTTGTCAAACTTCAAAAAATAACTTTAAATATGAATGGCGTTTATCCGTAAAGAAAAAACAAACTATCGCTCAATTGATGAGATATTGTGAGTTTTTAATCAAATACGCCTTAAAGAACGGCATAACTAAAACAACTATCAAATACAACACTAATAGACAATATGTCTATAGGTAGTTAAAAAGCCACGATGGTAATCTAATCTTAGTACTAAGCCTCATTCTCGTCCTAATGCTCATACCAATGAAGAAATAATGCTTATTAAAAATATGAGGAAAGGAAATCTCGACTTATGTTTAATTGTGTTTTGGGTTAAACTCAAACAAAGTGGGTATAGTCATAAACTTAAAGTTCTATATAGTGTTATGAAAAGGCTAGATATGTTTCCAAAAACACTCAAGAAAACCAAAAAGAAGTTTAAACCTTACGTCCAAAAGACTTTTCCTGGAGAACGAATACAAGTTGATATTAAATTTGTCTCTATTGAATACATTGTTGGCGATGAAAAACTTTATGAATATATTGCTATAGATGAATGTTCTAGATTCAGATGTGTTCAAACGTTCTACTTACGTTTCTACAATACTCATTCAAAAAGTTATAAAGTTTCTTCCATTCAAAATTAAACTTATTAGAACTGATAATGGATTTAACTTCACCAACATTGATTTCCAACAAAAACAACAAAAACAACAAAAGATTTTATAAAAATTGTCATTTTATTTCACTTGAAGATGCTAGAAAGCAAGTTTGCAAATATTTGTATAAATGCTCCTCTTAATTGGAAATCTTCAAGTGAGTGTTTCCGTGATTATTATAATAAATAAGTTATTTTTTTATCGTTTCTTTGTAACTTTTGTTTGACAAACTTACAATTAAAAATATATTTTAAAGTACTAACATATATTTAAATATGATTAAAAGTATGTTTAGAAATAAGTTTTTTTTATCAACATTTATACTACTTACAGGAGGATTCTTATCAAAGTTTTTAGGATTTATACTAAGAATAATAATATCTAGAAATCTAGGTACAGAAGGACTTGGTTTGTATAGTTTATTAATGCCAACGTTTTCACTATTTATAATAATTGCAACACTATCATTTCCGGTTGCAATAAGTAAACTCGTGGCAACGCCAAATAGAAGTAGTAAAAAAATAATATTTTCAATTATCCCTGTATCTATAATATTTAATATTGTTACTATATTAATATTATTTTTAATCTCAAAACCACTTGCAACTATTTTCTTAAAAGAAGAACGTTTAATTTACCCTATAATTTGTATTGGTTTTACTCTTCCATTTATAGGTCTATCAAGCATTATAAAAGGTTATTTTTGGGGTAAACAAAGAATGCTACCATACATATTATCAAATATAAGTGAGCAAATATTAAGGTTATCCATTTTAATTATATGTATTCCAAAATGTATTGATATAAGCATAGAACTAACAATTTCAGTAATAATCCTAGTAAATATATTAAGTGAAAGTTTTTCAATTATAGTAATGCTTTTAGGCCTACCAAAAGGTGTAAAAATTAAAAAAGAAGACATTAAACCAAACACACGTGACATCAAAGATGTATTAAATATTAGTATTCCTTCAACTTCAAGCAAAATAATTGGAAGTTTAGCTCACTTCTTTGAGCCAATAATTCTTACAAACATATTACTTTATGTCGGTTACACAAGTGACTATATAATTACAGAGTATGGTGTAATTAATGGTTATGTATTAGGGTTATTACTAATACCACAGTTTTTCACACAGTCAATATCCACGGCTTTAATACCTGAACTTTCAAAATACTTTTCATTAGGCAACAAGAAAAAATGTATAATTAGAATTAAACAAATAGTCGCATTAAGTTTACTAATAGGTTTAGTTTCAACAACAGTCATATGTCTATTTCCAAAATATTTTCTAAATATCATATACGACACTAGTCTGGGAATAAACTATATAAAAGTTCTAGCTCCTTTCATGCTCATGTATTTTATTGATATGCCTCTGTCAAATGCACTTCAAGCATTAGATAAATCTAAAGAAAGCATGTATATTACTATAGGTAGTTCTTCAATAAAATTATTAGTAATTACTATATTCTCATTTTTTCAAATAGGAATGTATTCTCTTATAATATCAATTATTATAAGTTTAGGTTTTAGTACGATATGTTATATAAAGACAATTAAAAAAGTTCTGTATTAGAACTTTATTAAATCACTTTTTTTAATAACGTAAGCTTTTTTATTTTTATAAAATGCATAAAAGACATCTTCTACTCTAACATTTTCATTTTTAATTAGATCTCTTAACCAAGTTTCACTCTTTTTAATATATTTTAAAGTATCATGCTGTATTATCCCATCAAGAATAAGTGGAAAAGGATTGTCGCTTTTCATTTTCAAAAAGTTATATTTAAATACGCTCAAATTACCATTATTTTCAAGTATCGCATATTCAACGTCATTTATAGATTTAATATCTTTACTACGTAGATGCACTAATAAATCATCTAAAGTATATCTCTGCTTTACCATTTCTTTAAAATTAATTTTGCCTTGGTTTATAATTAATGATGGCTTACCCTCCATTATATTTCTAAACTTATTGCACTTTAATGATACAAAAGCAGCACCTAGTTCAAATATAACTAAAATAAGTATAGGAATAACTGTCAAAGTTAAACTTTCTTCAATTTCTTCTATACTTATAGCAACAAGTTCAGCAATTAATATACTTACAACTAAATCAAGCACGCTTAATTGACCAACTTCTCTTTTTCCCATTATCCTAAATATAATTAAGATAAAAATATAGAAAAAAACTGTTCTATAAATAACTATTAATAAATCCATAAATATCACCTATAACTATTATGGTAATATTCATATTTTTTTAAACAATAAATATTATTAAATTAGAAAGAAGGTAAATTGATGCCAAACTATAAATATATTTTAAAAAGTTTCTCATATTTTTTAATATCAATATTATTAACATTGATATTACTTAGCACACTAAATTATTTTAATGTAATTAGTTATAAAGTAGTTTATATTATATCTTTTATCAGTGTAATTGTGTCAATGTTTTTTAGTGGATTTTATTTAGCAAAACATAGTACAAAAAAAGGATATTTAATTGGTCTTTTTATAGGAATAGTATTAGTATTATTTATGATGATTTTATCTTTAATAATTTATAAAATTACTTGGATGAGTTTAATCTATTATTTAATTTTATTAGTATCTTGTGTGGTTGGCGGAATATTTGGAATAAACAAAAATTAAGTTTAATACTTAATTTTCAATGAACTCATAAGAATTTATAACAATATATGAATTTTCACTAAATGGTTCATTAGTATAAGGATTTATAAAATAATCTAAACTCATTTTTTCATATAAAATTTTTAATGTAGTATTCTCATGAGCGCATTTTTCTTCTTTTAAACAAGTTTTAAATGCGCTTATAATTCTTTCAACTTCAAAATCATATTGTTCTTTTAACGAAGTATTTTTTAAATTGATAATAGTTGCTACAATAATTATAATTAAAATACCAAATATTGTAATAATTAAAGAAATCTTCCTTTTATTCATTCTTTTCTCCATAGTACTTTGTTTTAAATGCATCCCTAAATTCAATTAATGTCTCATCTTCTATATGTATTCTAATGTCTTCAATTAGTTTTGTTAAAAATCTTATATTATGTATAGACAAAAGTCTAGATCCCAATGTTTCATCACTTACTATTAAATGTCTAATATATGCCTTGGTGTGATTTTTACATGCGTAGCAATCACAATCTTCTTCAATTGGGTTAAAGTCAGTTTTATATTTATTATTTCTTAAGTTAATTTTTCCACTTCTAGTATAAGCATTCCCATGTCTAGCAAGTCTAGTTGGACTAACACAATCAAATATATCAATTCCTCGCATTACCCCTTCTATTAAATCAATCGGGTCGCCTACTCCCATTAAATACCTTATTTTATCCTTAGGTAGATACGGAACAGCATAATCAATAGCTTTATACATTATTTCTTTGCTCTCTCCAACACTTACTCCACCTACACTATATCCATCAAAATCCAATTTAACAGTTTCAATCGCACTTTTCTTTCTTAAATCTTCAAATTCGCCACCTTGAACTATACCAAATAAAGCTTGGCTTTCACTTTTTTTATGTGCGATTTTACCCCTTTTAGCCCACCTAATAGTTCTATCAATGCTATTAGCCATATATTCATGAGAACAAGGATATGGCGGACATTCATCAAAACTCATAATAATATCAGATCCAAGTTTATTTTGTATTTCTATACTCTTCTCCGGACTTAAGAATAATTTTTCGCCGGATAAGTGACTTTTAAAGTACACACCATTTTCATATATATCTTTTTTATTTGCCAAACTAAATACTTGGTAACCACCAGAATCAGTTAAAATAGGTCCGTTTTTATAGTTCATAAACTCATGTAAACCGCCTGCTAGATTAACTATATCCTCTCCCGGCCTTAACCACAAATGATATGTATTAGATAATATTGTATCAGCATAAACATTTTTAAGATCTTCTGTACTTAAAGTTTTAACAGTTGCCTGAGTTCCAACTGGCATAAACATAGGAGTTTTATGTACTCCCCATTTTGTTTTATATTCACCTAATCTAGCATTAGTTTTACTATCACTTTTAATCACTTTAAATTGTAAATCCATAGTTTACTCACCAAGAATATAATACCAAAAATAAAATAATATTACAATTTTATAATATTATTTTATCAATAAACTATTGCTCATCTAATTTCTTACGAATTAACTTTAAAATCAAATCTTTTTCATTTAAAGAATTAACTTTTGAAATAGATTTAAATCCAGGTATTGCATTTACTTCACAAATATAGTAGCCATCTTTGCCAACTAAAATATCAACACCACATATATCTAAATTAACTGCTTTAGCTGCACTTATAGCAATATCTTTTATTTCTTCTTCCTTATCGAACTTTAAAGCTGAGCCACCTTTTGCTAAATTACTTCTAAAGTCTCCGCCACTGCTCTTTCTTACGGCACATCCCACATATTCGCCACCTAATACATAAGCGCGTATGTCAAAACCAAAACTTTCTTCAATAAACTCTTGAAATAAAACTTTACCCTCATATTTTTTAACTAACTCATCAAAGTCATTCTCATTATCAACCAAATGAACAAACGTACCTTGAGAACCATATATCCACTTTAATACAAACTTTTTACCAAGCATTTTAGTTACATCTTCATATTTTATATTTATAACAGTCCTTTTAGGTACAATATAAACAGTCTTTGGTGTATTAACATTTGAATTAGCCAACATTTGATGTGTTTTCATCTTATTTCTTGCATCAATCATAGATTGAACATTATTAAATACTTTAACACCTAATAACTCAAGTTGTCTAAATAAATAAATTTCATATCTTCTAGATATGGCAATTTTTGGTAGTTCAGTTACTAAAACGCCATCATACAAAAGTTTATTTTCTTTCCCACTAATTAGAGTAAACTTATGAATATTCTTAACTTCTAAAACTATTCCATATTCTTCTTTAGCTTTTCTAACTATTTCATCAATATAACCACTTTCAACTTTTTTATTATATGAATATTCAGAATAAAAAAGCCACGCATCAATTCTTTTCATCTTTTTTCACCTCATTAATTGCCTTTTTAATCTTTTCATTAGGCAAAATAACTTTAGGATTTTTTTCACTAAAATCTATTATTAATAAATTTTCATTTAAAGATTCTTTTATTAATTTACTATTATTATTTTGAAAAGTTTCACTTAAAATTTTTTTCATCTTTTTAGTATGCTTTATATCTTTTACATCTTTTAATTTATCAGGGAATAAAGCATTTACTATGTCTCTAATTATGCTTTCTAACGCTTTAGCAGATAAATGTGTCTTAATATTTCTAACTTCAACAAGTTTGCTATCTAAATAGTTTACACTTATATACTTATCAGCAACTTTCTTTTGAAAATCTAAATATTTTTTAAAATCAAATTCAAAATAACTTCTCTTATATATATTTTCTTCAAAATATTGACTCTTTTGATTGATAAGTAACATTAAGCGTTGGTGAGATACTTCTATATCGTCAATATCAAATTGATTAAAGTTTAAATGTAAACCACAATTATGTTCTTTATCAAAACAAATACTTCCATCACTAAAATTCACTATTTTCATTAAATCTCTATATATTCTTATTGATTTTTTAATACTCATTGGATCTAACACAATTTCAAAAGAATAATCTCCTAAAATAGTTCCATCTTTAACAAAATATCCATTCTCGCCGACAAGATTTTTAATTTTCTTTAACATCGTTCTAATAAAAGAATATCTGCCACGGTCAAATTCAACTGCAATCTCAATTTCAAATCCCACATAATTAAACTTAACAGGCGGGATTACCCTATCATATCCATAATTTGGTTTAATGTCTAGTAGCTCATCATATCTTTCAACGAAATTAATTTCTTCATTCATAATTA
>CALVOQ010000011.1 GCA_944350335.1 uncultured Bacilli bacterium | reverse complement strand
TACTTGAATTATTTTACATTTTATTGTATAATCAATTCCGTTAGTGAGTTGACTCCGTAGCTCAGCAGGATAGAGCAACGGCCTTCTAAGCCGTCGGTCGGACGTTCGAATCGTCTCGGAGTCGCCATTTATAAAAAATTAAAAGCGCTTTTTGGAACGCTTTTTTTTAATTCATTATTACATTATCATCTACATAAAATATTACTTGATTTACATCATAATTATCTTTTACTGATAAACTAATTGAATATTCTACCTCTTCTAATATATTTTGGTTAATGAGTGAATCAAATATCTTATCATTAAAACTTAAATGCATAGTATCTTCAATTATCTCATATTCTTCAAGTTCTGCATTTGCATTTAGATAACTACTCAAGTTACTTTGATATATAACATTACTTTTTAATTCATCTATTATAATTGTTATTTTTTCTCTTTCATCATTGTTTACTTTAGTTACTGGTATATAATATGTCATGTCTCCATTGTTTGAAACGTAATATATGGTTGTCTTTGTTAAACCATATAAATTATTAAAATCATAAAACTTATTTACTCCATAACTTCTATCTAAAGGAATTGGTAATAATTTATTTGAATTAGGTAATCTTTCCAAAGTTTCTCCATTTACTTTTATGTAAACTTTTTCTATATTGCTTTCATTTGTCAATGTGTAAACTATTGCTTCTATCATTTTTTCTTCATATTCTTGTGAAATATTTTTTATGTTTTCACTAAAATTAATGGTTACAGTATCTTCTTCTATTTTTAAATCTATTATTGTAGTTCCTTCTGGTATAATTGGTTTAAATCCATTAGGGACCTCACCTTGCTTTTCTCCATCTATTATCAAAAATTCTATTTTCTCCTTTAAAATATCTATTAATTCCGTTCCATTTAATGGTAATGTAACCATACTTACATAATTGTCTTTATCTACTAAATATACTTCATATGTTTCATCTGGCTCTATATAAGTAATGTTTTTTTCAATTGAAAGCTCGTTACTGCTTGACGGAAATAAGTATATAAGTCCAATAATAAATAGTGCTGAAGTGGTAACTGCAAGTTTTCTTAAACCTAATTTTTTTAACATAAGTTCCTCCTGTTAATATTATTATTTTAATATAAAAAAAATGACTATTTTCTAGCCATTTTATAATTTTATTTCACCCAATTTAAGTAGTTCTATGACAGCACCTGCTCTGCCTTTAACTCCTAATTTTTGCATTGAATTTGAAATATGATTTCTTACAGTTTTTTCACTAATATATAATAATTCTGCTATTTCTTTAGTAGTTTTATTTTTTATTAATAACTCAAAAACTTCCTTTTCTCGTTTTGTTAATATATTGTTATTCATTTTTTCCCTCACTTTCTAAGTATGGGTGTATACTTACTCTAAAATATTCTATGAGAATGTGAGGTTTTAGTGAGCATTATAGCCTAGTTAGATTCAAATTTGATTGTTATATACATTTTCTCATCAAACTTGCTTTGTATTGTTCTCATTATGTCATTTGCTAATTTTGAATCATGTTCACTTGAATTCACCACAACCTTTATTTGGTCATTATTAATTTCAACGTAACTATTGATTTTATATATGTCTAATATAAGTGTTTCTAATTCTTCTTCTTTACCTATGTTTAAATTCAACAGTTTTAATTCTTCAAATGCGTTATTTTTTTCATCAGTTGTAGATGTTTCACTAGTTAATGTTAACTCCAAATCATCCATTTTAGCTGCAATTTCTTCGTCCCTTTCCACTCTTAGTGCCACTAACATATCATTTTCTTCTATATCTATAGTTACTTCGCTATTAACACCTTCTATTTTTTCTGTTTTGAGTAAGTCATTGGGCATTGTAACATAGTATACTCCTAAAACTAGTACTAAACTTAATAATGTGACAAACCATAAACTTTGCTTATTTATCATAATAAAATCCTCCGTTTCAATAATATATATTTTTTTCAGAGGATTTTATGAATAATTTAATCAATATTTATTAGTTGATATTTTCTACTTCCTAAGTTTAATTTTTCACTTGATTCTACTATATGTATTCCATGCAATTTTGTCATTCTTTCAATTAATTCTATCTTTCCTTCATCATTTGCATTCATTACGGCATCATAGCATGCTTGATCTAACGCAACTGGATCAGTTGAAGCAAATATCCCAATATCTTTCATTTTTGGCTCACTCGGATTAGAATCACAATCACAGTCAACTGACAAGTTATTAGCTACATTTATATAAATTATATTTTCTTTTCCTAGATATTCAATTACACTTTTACACGCATCGGCCATTGACTCTAAAAAATAATCTTGTTCTGGTAAATTACTCCATAGTTCGTTTGGATTTTGTGTTTTTCCTGCTGTGTGTATATTTGCTTTTCCACTTGATGATGCTATTCCAATACTCATATTTTTTAAAGCACCTCCAAATCCAGCCATAGCATGTCCTTTAAAATGTGATAATATTAATAAACTATTGTATTTTTTTAGATTTTCTCCGACAATGTTTTCTTTTAGTTGTAGTCCATTATTAATTGGTATTTTAAACTCTCCTGTTTCATCCATAATGTCACATTTAAACTCATTAAAACCATGATTTTTTATTACTTCCCAATGTTCACTTGATGTATTTCTTTTTCCAACATATGCTGTATTGCATTCAATTATTGTACCATTTAGTTTATTTACTAAGACTCTTATTAATTTTGGCTTTAAATAATTATGTCCACCTAGTTCACCTGTTGAGATTTTTATACCTATATTTCCTTTTAACTCAATTTTTAATTCATTAAATATTCTAACTAAACTCTCACTTGATATTTCTTTTGTAAAATATACTGTACTCACAATTAATCACTTCCTTATGTTATTATTTTATCATATTTTTACTGTTTTTTTCCTTTTTTACAAACAAAAAAAGGACATATATTTATGCCCTACTAGAATATTTACCATCTCTAGTTGTTACAATAATTTCTTCACCTTCATTTATAAATAAAGGTACTTTTAATGTGTAACCGGTTTCTATAGTTGCATCCTTTAATGCACCACTTGTTGTGTTACCTTTTACAGCTTGTTCTGTTTCAGTTACTTTGTATGAGATTTTTTCTGGTAAATCTATACCAATTATTTCTCCTTCGTAATTCATTACTAGAACATTTAAACCTTCTTTTAAAAACTTTATTTCATTTTCTAATTTATCTTTATGTATTTCAATTTGATCATATGTGTTATTATCCATAAATACATACACATCGCCTTGATTATATAAATACTGAAGTTCTGTTTTTGTAACATGTGCTTTTTCTATTTTAATTCCTGCATTAAATGTAACATCAATGGTAGAATTTGTCCTTAGATTTTTTAGTTTTGTTCTAACAAATGCACTACCTTTACCAGGTTTAACATGTTGAAATTCAATTACTTGATAAATGTTTCCTTCATGTAATATTGTCATTCCATTTTTAATATCGTTTACATTTATCACTATTAATCAACCTTTCTTTCTTTATGTAGAGTTGTTTTATTACATTTTTTGCAATATTTATTTATTTCTAATTTTGTTTCCGTGTTTTTTTTGTTTTTACTTGTAACATAACCTATTGTTTTACATTCAGTACATTGTAATGCTACACCTTCTCTATTTTCTTTTTTTGCCATTTTTATCCCTCCTTAAATCATATGTATTATATCACGTTTAATTATTAAATCAAATAAATTTTAATATTCTTTGCTCATATTTCTTTTTAAATCTCTTTCTTTAATTGTTTGCCTTTTATCATATAATTTTTTGCCTTTAGCTAATCCTAATAATATTTTTGCTTTTCCTCTTTTAAAATATAATTTTAATGGTACAAGCGTATATTTGTTAAGTGTTATTTCCTTTTCTATTCGCTTTATTTCATTTTTATGGAGCAATAGTTTTCTTTCTCTTGTTTCTTCATGATTAAAAATATTTCCTTCTTCATATTTTGCAATGTACATATTTATTAGAAATACTTCTCCATTTTTTATTCTTCCGTAGCAGTCATTGAAGTTTGCTGATCCTTTTCTTATGCTCTTTATTTCAGTCCCCTTTAATTCAATACCACATTCGTATTCATCTATTATAGTGTAATTAAAACTAGCTTTTCTATTGATTATTTCCATTTTGCACCTTTTTTACCAATGTAAAATCTACAGTTCTTTCTTCTTTATTAGCGCCTATGCATTCTACTCTTACTTTATCTCCTAAGCGAAATGCAACTTTTTTCTTTTTGTCAACATACGCCATTAAATCTTCTCTAAATATGTAGTAATCGTCTAAAGTTTCTAGTTTCACTAACCCACTTATCATATTATCTGTTTCTACAAAGAACCCGTTTTTTAACATTCCATCTATAATTGCGTCGTATTCTTCTCCGATATGTCCTTCCATGTATTCTGCAATTTTCATATCATTTACTTCCCTTTCACAGTCATCTGCAATTCTTTCTGTTTCTGAAACGTGGTCTGTAATATATGGAAGTGTTTGTTTTAGTACTTCATTAAAAGTGTTATTGCTTTTTTTGAATATTGTTTCTCCAATGATGTAATGTAGTTCTAAATCACTAAATCTACGTATTGGTGAAGTAAAGTGTGTGTAATCCCTACTTGCTATTCCAAAGTGTCCTATATTAGCTGTGTCATACACTGCTTTTTGCATACATCTAAGGAGTTGTCTATTTAATGTTACATACGCATCATTATCTTCTAGTTGTTTTAGTATATTCTGTACATCTTTTGGTGTTATGTTATTATAGTCAATTTTTCCTTGTACTCTGCATCCAAGTATATTTGCAAACTCTAAAAACTCTTTTATTTTTTTTGGTGCAGGTGTTCCATGTACTCTGTATATTGATGGTACATTGTGCTCAGTCATTGTTCTACTTACGCTTTCGTTTGCAACAACCATAAAGTTTTCTATTAATTCTTCTGCTATGTCTTGTACTCTTTTCTTTATATCAGTTACTTTACCATTTTCATCTACAATTAGTTTTACTTCGCTAGATAAAAAGTCTATTTCTCCGCGTCTTCTTTTATTTTCTTTTAATATTAAAGATAATTCATGCATTTTTAATAATGTTTGTTCATATGGTTTGTATTCTTCTTCGCATTCTCCTTTTAATACCTTATTTACACTTTCATAAGTCATTTTCTTTCTGGATTTTATTATACTTCTAAATAAATCTTTTTTTACTACGTTACCTTCTTTGTCAATTTCCATTTCTATGCTCATCGCGCATCTATCAACGTTAGGATTTAAAGAACAAATTCCATTTGAAAGTTCTATTGGTAACATAGGTATAACTCTATCAGCTAAATATACTGAATTTCCTCTTTCTAAAGCCTCTTGTTTTAAAACACTACCTTCTTTTACATAAAAACTTACATCTGCAATATGTACTCCTAGTAGATAGTTTCCATTTGGTAATATATCTAAACTGATTGCGTCATCTATATCTTTAGTATCACTTCCATCTATAGTGAATATTTCCTTGTCTCTTAAATCTCTTCTACCTTCAAAATCTTTTGGTAATACTTCCTTTGGCATTTCTCTAGCTTCTTTTAATGCTTCTTCACTAAACTCATAAGGTATGTCAAATTCAGCTACTATTTTTAGTATATCTATATCCGGGCTATTTTTATGTCCCACTCTTGATTTAATTTTTGCATAAATTACATTTCCAACTTCGCTTACAACTTCGAGTTTTACAATTTCGCCATCTAACAGTCCTACTTCTTCTCCATCTTCTAAAACTACTTTAAATGGCAAATCAGCAAGCATTTTTAATGAATAATTCCCATCATTATCTATTAATACTTCTGCAAGTGCTCCACCTAAACTTCTTTGTATAATCTTTTTTACTTTGCCCTCATATTTGTCATGTCTATCTTTTATTACTTCACATATTACGATATCACCATCGCTCGCACCTAATAGATATTTTTTACTTATAAATAAATCTCGTTCAGGTAACAAAACATATCCATTGCCAGTTTTTGTAATTTCAATTTTCCCCTTTTTATATTTACTTCTTTCAAAAGGCATATAACAATTATCTCTTCTAGATACTATTTCCCCTTCTTTTAATAGTTCATCAATACTCGCTAAAACTGACTCTAAGTCCTCTCGCGTAAAGTTATCTTTTATAGTTCTCATTATTTTTATTGCATCAATGCTTTTTTTTGATTCTTTTATTACTTGTAATACTTTTTCTTTCAAATTATACCACCCAATTATATAATAACATAATTTTTTATTTTTAAAAATAGTATAAAGAAAAAACGCACAACCAAATTCACATTAAAAAGATCTTATTAATATGTTAATAATGAGAATATTAATTTTTGCCAAATATATTCCGCACATCTAATGACTTCATTGGTTAAAAACCATCCATATTTTGTGATTTTCCAAATTACACGGATATACGAGTTTTATATTTATCAATTTTTATATTACCTTTTTCTTATTTCTTCATTCAGTATTTTTGCAGTAAGTCCTGGATTAAATTTACCTTTTGATGCCTTTAAAACTTGGCCAACTAAATAACCAATTATGTTTGTCTTTCCATTTTTATAATCATTTACCGCTTGCTCATTTTCTTCTAATATTTTATTCACTAGTTCAATGATTTCTTCTTCATTACTATTTTGTTCAAAACCTTTTTCTTTGATAATTTCTTGTGGCGTTTTACGTTCTTCTAACACATACGCAAAAACTTCTTTTGCTTGTTGTGTAGATATTTTTCCGTTTTTTACTATCAAACATATTTCAGTTAACATTTCAGGTGTCATATATATGTCATTTATATTTAAATCATTTTTATTTAGGTATCCTAATAATCTTGTCGTAATCCAGTTCGATGCTTCTTTAGCTTCACAACCAAGTTCAATACATCTTTCAAAAAAATCTGATATATTTTTTTCTTTCACTAAAGTTTCTGCATCCTTTTTATTAAGTTCATATTTACTAATATATTTTTCTTTTCTTTCATTTGGAAGTTCAGGTATTAACCCACGTATTTCATCTAACCATTCTTGTTTTATTTTAAACTTTGGTATGTTTGGTTCTATAAAATATTTATAGTCAATTGCATCTACCTTACTTCTCATATAAACTGTTTCTTGTTTTTCGTCATCCCATCTTCTAGTTTGTTGTTCCATTTCATCATATGTCCCAGTTTCTTTTAATTCTATTTGTCTTTGAATTTCATAATTAATTGCATCTTTTACTGCTGAAAATGAGTTTACATTTTTTATTTCTATTTTAGTTCCCCAGTTTTCTTCTTTTGTCTCATCTATATCTTCATCCATTATGCTTACGTTTACATCACACCTTATTTGTCCTTTTTTTGAATCACCTTCACTAATACCTGCGTATTGATAAATGCATCTCATTGTTTCTAAAAAAGATACTGCTTCTTCTGCACTTCTAAAGTCAGGATATGTTACAAGTTCAAGTAACGGTACTCCAGCACGATTATAATCTATTGTTGAAGCATTATTTTTGTGATCTAAACTTGCAGAATCTTCTTCTAAATGAATATTATTTATTCTAACTCTTTTTATTTCATCATTTACATAATAATCAAGGTAACCGCATATTCCAACTGGAGCTGGTTTTGTTTCTTGTGTAATTTGAAAACCTTTTGGTAAGTCTGGATAATAATAATTTTTTCTTTCAAAATATATATAATCTGGTTGCTTACAATTTAAAATCATACTTGCCATTAATGATTTTTTTACAGCCTCTTTATTTACAACAGGAAGGGTTCCAGGAAACGCCATATCTACTGGTCTTACATTTTCATTTGGAATTATAGTATAACTATTTTTTGCACTTGAAAAAGCTTTTGTATTTGTTTCGGTTATTTGACAGTGCATTTCTATTCCAATAAGTGCTTTGTATTTCATTAGTTA
The DNA here is from genome assembly GCA_944350335.1 of uncultured Bacilli bacterium. Classification (GTDB taxonomy): domain Bacteria; phylum Bacillota_I; class Bacilli_A; order RF39; family UBA660; genus CALVVN01. The sequence continues at coordinate 13,265 of CALVOQ010000011.1, read as the reverse complement.
TTCTCCTTTGCAATTTGATTTTTATAATTCATTTTACTTTCTAACTGATATGCTATATTTAAAACTTTCTCATCTTCGTAACAATTTCCTGTTATATTAACTCCTACTGGTAAATTATTTATAAATCCATTAGGTATTGTTATTGATGGGAAACCACCAAAATTGCCAACTTGCAAATGTTCTTCTAATGCCTTCGTGCTGTTATCTATTTGATCTTTTGAACCTTCTAATAATGGTGCTGGGCCAGTTCCTACTGGTAATATTACTGCATCAAAACTTTCAAATATTTTTTTCCATTCATCTACTAGTAACCTTCTAATTCTTTGTGCATTGAAAAAATATCTATCTTTGTTTTCTTTTTGTAAAACGTATGATCCGATGATAAATCTTCTTTTGATTAATGGCGAAAAGTTTTTAGTTCTATAATTTTTGATCATTTCAACATAGTTTTTTCCTTCTTCTCTAGGTCCAAAAATTATACCAGTTAAGTTTGACATATTTGATGTTGCTTCTGCACATGATATTACAACGTAAGTTGATGCAATACTATTTAATAATTTTTCATCAACACTAACTTCTTCTACTTCCATTCCTAATTCTTTACATATTTTTAACGTTCTTTGGAAGTTTTCTAAATGTTCTTTTAATGTTGCATCTGCGTTTTTATATTTTTTTATGTCACATAACTCTTTAATGTATGCTAGTTTTAAGCCTGTGACATCATTTTTTAATGTTTTGGTTAAATCTACGCCACTTGAATCCCATGATGTCATATCATTTTTATCTTTTCCCTTCATTGTATTAACTACTATTGCTGCATCTTCTACATTTCTAGTTAAAACTCCACAATGATCTAAACTGCTAGCAAATGGAAATAATCCGTATCTAGAAATCATTCCATATGTTGGTTTATATCCCACTATCCCACAATAAGCAGCTGGTTTTCTAATTGAATCCCCTGTATCACTTCCCGTAGCGTATGGATAAACTCCTGTTGCAACCGCGCAGGCAGACCCTGCTGATGAACCCGCACACATATGTAGTGGATTCCATGGATTTTTTACTATTCCTGTGTGTCCTGTTGTTCCGGTTCCGCCCATTCCAAATTCATCAAGTACTGTTTTATTTACCATAACCGCGCCTTTTTTAAATAAATTGTCTATGCTTGTCGCAGTAAAAAATGGAATGTAATCTTTTAGTGTATTACTTGAGCCTGTACTTAATACATTTTTTGTACTGTAATTGTCTTTTACACCAAAAGGTATTCCTGATATGAGTTCATTTGTAACTTCAGTAGGTTTTGCATTATCTAATATTGTTACAAATGCATTATATTTTTTTTGAATTTCGTGAGATTTTTCTAGTGATTCTTTTATAAGTTGTTCTGAAGTTACCGTTTTGTTTAAAAGTGCTTCATGTATTTCAGTTATACTTTTCTCTAAATATTTCACTTATCCCACCACCTTTATTACTTCTACTTCTCTATCACTTGTTTCATCACAATTTTGTAGTAGTTCTTCTATACTTATACTTTCTTCTATTTCATCTTCTCTTAAATCTACTTCTAAGTCATCCAAACAAAATGACATTGGCTCTACTAGATCAATGTTTGGTATTTGATTTATTACATCTATGCTTTGATCAATTACATCAAATTCATTAAGTACCATTTGACTTTCTTCTTCAGTCAATCCTATTAATAGTTTATCAGCGTAATCTTCTACCATTTCTTTTGTAAACTTACTCATATTTTTTCCTCCTTAAAAATAAAAATGTATTTCATTCCTTACATAGTTATAAGGGACGAAATACATTAATTCCGCGGTACCACCCGTTTTATTATTTTTTAATAATCTCTCTTTTAATTTAACGCTTTCTCACGGCTTAATCTACTATTATTTCAAATAATCAACTCCAAAGTGTTATTCATTATTGCACTATATATTGTGTTTCCACCATCCCAATTCTATCGTAAACTCTTTTAACAATTACTTCTTTCTCCGTATTTCAAATAGAATTATAAACGATTTAGTTATTAGTGTCAACCATTGGAAACTATCATTATTTTTTTTATTTTATCTGTACTTCCATTCTTGCTATAAAAATAACCTATTACTGAAAATGTTAATGCTCCTATAAAGTTTACGAATAAATCTTTCATCGTATCAATTATTCCAATATCAATATAGCCACCATATTTGCTTATCCAGTCTTCTCCATTTACATTTAAACTGTCTATTTTTATACTATGTACTTTATTCAAATTATCTTCATCAAACTTAACCGAATTTATTTCGTTTACTATGTAATCTTTTTGCATATCAGTGTTAAATGTCATATCCATACCAAATTCAAAGAACTCCCATAGAACTCCTATTGTCATTGAAAAACAAAATGAAACTATTGCTACAAATATTGGAGATAATTTGATATTTATATTTTTATTTTTATTTAATAAGTCTATTAGTGAAAGACCAATCGCGCCCATTATAAATCCATTTATCGTATGTAACATTGTATCCCACCCAGGAATTCTTGTATAAAATGAATTTAGCTCACCTAATATTTCAGCACTAAAAATAAATATCAATATTATCATTTCTAATTCATCTGGAATTTCTACTTTAAATTGTCTTTCTATGATAGTTGGAATAAAAAACAATATTAGTGTTAAAATACAGACAAATACATTTTCATAATTACCAACAAAAATGTTTCTTATTAATATTAAAAATACAATAAATCTTAATAGTAAGAATAGTTTTTTAGATTTTGATAGTTTTTCCCTTTTAATTTTCATATATACCTCTTATTTTTCAAATTGTGCATTATATAGTTCAAAGTAAAAGCCTTTTTTCTTTAATAATTCATCATGTGTTCCTTGCTCTATTATGTTTCCATCTTTCATTACAAGAATTAAATCCGCATTTTTTATAGTTGAAAGTCTATGTGCGATTATAAAACTAGTCTTGTTCTCTGTTAGTTTATCCATCGCTTCTTGTACAAGTTCTTCTGTTCTTGTATCGACGTTACTAGTAGCCTCATCTAGTATTAAAAATGGTGCGTTATCTATCATTCCTCTAGCTATTGTTATAAGTTGCCTTTCTCCTGCAGAAACGCTATCATCATCAGTTATTATTGTATCATAACCTTTTGACATTGTCTTTATTAAATGATCTATTCCAACTTTTTTACATACTTTTTCTATGTCTTTTTGTTTAACATTTTTCTTGTTGAAAACTATGTTTTCTTTAATTGTTCCATTAAATATCCAAGTATCTTGTAAAACCATTGTGAATAAATCATGTACATTTTCTCTAGTTATTTCTTTTGTTGAAACACCATCTATAAGTATATCTCCATCAGTTATATCATAAAACTTCATAAGTAAATTAACCATTGTTGTCTTTCCTGCACCTGTTGGTCCAACTATTGCGATTTTTTGACCAGGAAGAGCTGTCGCACTAAAGTTATATATAGTTGGTTTTTCATTTCCATCATATTTAAATGTTATGTTTTTAAATTCAATCTTTCCTTTTGCTTCATTCTTAGATAGTTTTTTTACTATGTGGCTTTCATCATCCATCTCTTCTTCATCAAGAAATTCAAATACTCTTTCACTAGCAGCAGCAGTACTTTGTATAGAAGTCATTGCCTGTGCAATTTGTGATAATGGAGATGTAAATAGTCTTACATACATTATAAATGCTACTATTACACCAAAAGAGATTGAGCCATTTGATGTCAAAAGTGCTCCAACTATGCAAACTGCTACATAACCAAAGTTTCCGATAAAATGCATTATTGGCATCATTATTCCTGATAAAAATTGGCCTTTTCTATTACAATCATAAACTTTTTTGTTTAGTTGCTCAAACTTATAATTCGCTTCTTTTTGACCGTTATATGATTTTACAACATTTACACCAGAATATATTTCTTCTATATGTGCATTTAAGTTCCCTATTTCAACTTGTCTTAAAACAAAATATTTTTGTGATTTTTTTAAAACTAGAAACATTAATGCAAATCCTATTAAACTTGAAATTATGGCGGTAAGAGCCATCAAATAATTAGTTACAAACATCATTATTATAGTACCTATAAAGAGGGTTAATGAACTCACTAATGTTGCTAATGAATTATTTAAAGATTGTGCAATCATATCAATGTCATTTGTAACTCTTGATAATGTATCTCCTATTCTATGTTTATCAAAATACTTTAAAGGTAATTTATTTATTTTTATACTTATATTTTGTCTTAATCTTCTAGCAAACTTGTTTGCAACGTCTGTCATTGAAATGGATTCTAAATATGTGAATGTTGCACTGAAAATATATAATCCGAAAAGATATATGCATATTAATTTTATCTGGTTCCAATTCATATCACTACTTAGTACATTTGATATGCTTTGTGGCATACTTGATAATTTTATAATCAGTTCGTTACTATCACTTATATCTTGAAGTGCAGTTAAATAGGTTACTAAATCGTTTGAATTAATTACCACTTCATCAATCGTCATTGGTTCGAAAATTATGTTTTTAATACTATTTGGGTAATTATTTATATTTTCTAAATTATTTAAAAATTCAATTTTTTCTTCTTTCGTAATCAACTGATTTTTATATTCTGAATCATACAAAATTAAGTTTAAGACATTATTTGATAATGATTTTATATTTTCTGGATTTGTTCTATCATTAATAAGATTATTAAATTCTTCTTTTTCTATTTGACTTATTTCATTAGAATTATTTATTAAATCAATAGTTTCACTACTGACTCTAACATTTATTATGTCATTTATTTTTTGATAAAAAGTCTCTGGTTCAGTTTGTTCTTTTATATGATTATTAAGCAATTCTAGGTTTGTATTATCGATTTGAAGCCCACTTTGTATTTCGTTTGTTAAATCAGATAATTTGTTTGGTGCAACTATAGATAGAACAGAGCCTAAAACAGCTAAGATTATCGAGAAAATAACGAGTGTTCTATAACCTCTTAATTCTTTAATCAATCTTATCATCGTGATTTTAAAGTTTTTGGCTTTGTCATTGTTTGCACTCATTTCTGGTCTTCCATTCATTGTAATTCACCTTCCGATAATTGTGATAGCGCGATTTGTTTATACACTTTGCAGTTTTCTAACAATTCTTTATGACTACCCATTCCAACACACTTTCCGTTTTCTAATACTATTATTTTATCAGCATGCATTATTGTTCCTATTCTTTGAGCAACTATTAAAGTGGTTGCATTTTTTGTGTATTCTTTTAGCTCTCTTCTTAGTTTTGCATCAGTTTTAAAATCAAGTGCTGAGAACGTATCATCAAATATATATATCTCTGGGTCTCTCGCTATAGCTCTTGCTATGGACAATCTTTGTTTTTGTCCACCACTTATATTTGTTCCACCTTGCGATATCTGTGTATCATATTTTTTAGGCATTTTTAAAACAAAATCTTTTGCTTGCGCGACTTTTATTGCCTCTTTTATTTTGTCTTCTGACTTTTTACCTTTTCCATCTTCTCCATAAGCTACATTGGATTTTATTGTCCCCTTAAATATTACTGCTTTTTGTGGCACATATCCAATTAAATTATGTAGCGATTCTTGTTCATAATCTTTTACGTTTACATCATTTACTAAAACTTCTCCTTCAGTGACATCATAAAATCTAGGAACAAGATTTATTAAAGTGCTTTTTCCACTTCCAGTTAAGCCTATAAATGCCACCGTTTCACCGGCATTAGCAACAAACGAAATGTTTTTAAGGACATATTCTTCCGCATTAGGATATTTAAAATTAACGTTTTTAAATTCTACTTTACCTTGAACGCCACTTTTTCCCATTTTTACTTTTCCATCTTTTATTTTTATTTTTACATCTAATATTTCGTTAATTCTTCCAGCTGATACTTCTGCTCTAGGTAATAGCATAAATATCATTGCTAACATTAAAAATGACATTATTACCTGCATTGCATATGATGAAAAGACAACCATTTCTCCAAATAATGCAATTTTTTCTCCCATATTTGCGGCATCAATTAATCTAGCACCGACCATGTATATGCTTAAAGTTAAACAGTACATTATTAGATACATTATAGGTGATAATATTCCAAAAGCCTTTTGATTAAATAACTGTAATTTAGTTAAACTATTATTTACTTCTGCAAACTTGTTTTCTTGATACTTTTCTGCATTAAATGCACGAACAACTCTTATACCAGTCAAGTTTTCTCTCATAACGCCATTTATATTATCTATAAGTAGTTGTACTTTTTTGAACTTAGGCATAACTACTATAATTAAAACGCCTATTGTAAATAGCAATATTAAAACTGCAACGCCTGTTAGTAAACTCCACTCCCAGTTTTTATTTAATATCTTGCTAACTGCCCAGATGGCTGTTATAGGTGCTTTTATTAAAAGTTGTAGTCCAAGCGAAATAAACATTTGAACTTGTGTAACATCGTTAGTAGTTCTAGTTATTAAACTGCTTGTTTTAAACTTTTTTATGTCGTCCATTGACATGTTTTCTACATTATTAAATAAACTTTTTCTTAATGTCCTTGCTAAACTCGCAGAAATTGTAGCTGCAAGGTATCCCACTATAATTGAAAATACTAAACTGCCTAATGCACACAATAACATGTATCCACCATTTATTAGTATTTCACTAATTTCTGAATCAGGTGTTTGTACTAAAACTGTTATGTTTGACATATAATCAGGCATTTTTAAATCAAGCCATACTTGTAATATTATAAGTACAACACTAATTGCTATCATTATCCATTCAAATGTTGTTAGTTTTTTTAGCAACTTTAACATGATATCACTTCTTTCTAATTACTTCTATTTTTTGACGTCTTAAACTAAAAATAGTTACCATGCACCCACATGTAGGACATTTTGCATGATTTATTCCTCTTTTATATGGTAAAGGTAATTTTAAAACTGTTTTGCATTTTCTACATTTTTTATATATAGAATTAGACTTAGAATAATTTATTATTTTATTTTTTAATCGTAAATATTTATCATTTTCTTTTTTTCTTTTAGAAATATCTTTTGATAAATATCTATAGAACATTATAATAAAAATTATTATGCTTAGAATATCTACAATTAAGCTTTTTAAAAATAAATTAACTACATAAATTATAAAATATAGTGTAAACATAAAATAAAATAGATCATCAACACCATTTCTTTTATACATAAACTTTCGTATTTTTTCTATCATATAATCATCCTTTACATAAACATTATAGCAAATAAAATAAAAGTTAGTAAAAAAATAATATGATTTTCACAAAACTTTTATTCTTTTATTTCAAAGTAATTGCCACTATCAAGGTAAAGTATACCTTTTTTTCCTTCTAGTTGTTTTTTTATTTCAATGTATTTTTTAAACTCATCAATTTTATTGAGCGTTATGTACACTGTGTTATTATCATTCATGTATAATATGAAACGTTCTTCATCATAGGTTGTCGGACTATATTCAATTTCACTTATTTTTGTTAACGCCTCATAATCTACTTCACTTAGTTTTTCTATCAACTTACTTTTCACATCATCGACAACATAGTTTATAAGCGTTGCAGTTCCATTAATTTGATATGTTAAGTCCTCTTCACTTCCATCTTCTAAAATATATTTTCCAGTACTTCTTTCAATAAATAATACTTTTTTCTCTGTTACGTTTATTTCTATTATACTTCCCCATTTTTTTGATACACTTACATCTTTTACTATTTCAATGTCCTCTAGTCTTTTTTGTATAGTACTTTTACTTGTTTTTATAAATGAAGGGTAATTTTCTAACTTCGCAGTTTCTATTATTTGTTCATCTGTTAAATAATATGTTCCTTTAATTACTATGTTTTTTATCGGTATGTTGGATAAATAGTATGTACTACCTATTAACACTAGTAAAAAAAGTATAAAAATACTAAACTTTTTAAAACTAAACTTTCTCCTTTTTACTTTTTTTGTCATTACATCACCTTACTTGTTATCTTTTATATATTTATATATTTTTGTTGATGAATCTAACTTTGTAATGTTTTTTAATTTGTTTTTATAATCTATATATGTTTTTTTGTCATCTAAAATGCTTTTTATATATTTTTTTAACGTATCAGCATCTAGTTTATCCTGTTCTAACATAAGGGAAACTCCACGTTTTTGTAAATCTAACGCATTATAATATTGATGATTATTAGCTACATATGGACTTGGTATTAGTATCGAAGGTATATCTAGTGCTAGTATTTCACTGATTGTAGACGCGCCGGCTCTAGAAATAATCAAATCTGCTTGTTTCATTAAACCTGGTAAATTATCAACATATGGCTTTATTATAGTACTTTTAGGTACTTTAATTTTGTTAAAGTCTTCATACAATTTTTTTCCTGTTATAAATAATATTTCTTTATCTGGGTCTTCGTATGTTTGTAAAAAATTAATTAGTTTATCGTTTACTACACTACTACCCATACTTCCCATTACTATTAAAATTAGTTTCTTACTTTTTGTAAAACCTAATTTTTCTTTATCTATTGCTTTTATATTTTTTGCTCTTTCTCCACATGGATTACCAGTGTAAATTATATTTTTATCTTTAAAATATTTCCTAGTTTCTTCAAATGAAGTAAATATTGCAGTCGCATATCTTGATAAGTATTTATTTACTTTTCCAGGTATGTAGTTTTGTTCATGTAAATATGTTTTAACATTTAATTTTTTTGCTGCTAGTATAACAGGTAGTGTAACATAACCTCCAAATGCTATGACTGCATCAGGTTTAAATTCTTTTATAATTTTTTTTGCTTTTTTAATTGATTTTAATATACACGTAACATTTTTAATATTATTTAATACATCTTTACTTAACCCATATATTTCTAAGCTTTCATAAGGTATATTTAATGAAGGAACTAATTCGTTTTCCATTCTATCTTTCGTTCCAATATATAAAAATTTATTTTCTTTGTCCTTTTTAATTGTTTCTAAAACTGCTAACGCTGGATATATATGTCCTCCAGTTCCACCAGCAGTAATTATTATTCGCATGTGATCACATCCTAGTAAAATTATATCATATATAACTTATTTATAGTATTTATTTTATAATAAAAAACTATTATTTTATATTTCTTCAATAATAGTTTTATTAACATTTGATTCATTTATTACAATATTTGAAATATTTAGTAACAAGTTTGCTATAGAAACAGCATTCTTTAATGATTCAATTACAACATTATATGAATCCAATATTTTTGTGGTTTGTATATTTTCAAATTTATTTTCTTTTGTATTATATAGTATCGTGTATTTATTTTCTTTTATTTCTTTTAATATTCTACTATTTTCTAATCCGATATTATTTATTAATTGTTTTATTGGTGCACTTAATGCATTTTTCATGATTTCATCACCACTTGTTTCTATATTTAGTTTTTCGCCTACTTTGTATAATGTTAAACCACCACCTATTAATGCCCCATTTTTTAACGATTTTACTGAACACAAAGCATCATCGTATCTCATCCTCTTTTCTTTTATTTCTAAATCTGTTAATCCTCCAACATTTATAATGCCTGTCCCATTTTTTAATTTATTTAACCTGCCTTTTGCAAATTCTCTGTCAAATTCATTATTTGCATTTTTATACTCTTTTTCTATTTCATTGATATATTGTTTAATATTTATATTACTAACTACTAATATTTTTTCTTCGTCTATTATTATATTCTTTGCAATTCCTAAATTGTTTATTTCACTTTTTTTATCATATTTTTCTATATTAGCACTTGTAAGTTTTTCTATATCTTTTATTACTTTTATTTGATTATTTCCATATTCAGGCAATGTGGTTAAAATTACGTTTGTCATATTTTCATGATTAAATGATAGTACTTGATTTACTAAATATTCACTGAAATCTTTTGCGATTATTAGTAATGGTTTATTGTTTATTATTATATGATTTATTATATCTTCAATTTGATCTAAATCAGTGACGCTATTTGTTTTAATTAATACGTACGCGTCTTCCAATTTTAATTTTTGTTTTACTTCTAAAAAATATGGAGAAACTAGTAGATTTTCAAAATAGTATCCTGTTACTTCATCTATCGTATCTATCTCTTTTTTACCTTCTTTTATTTCTATTTGACTATACTTATAAAATATATTGCTAATAATATTGCCTATTTGTTCGTCATTGCTAGACACTGTTGCGATGTTTCTAATTATATCTTTAGTTATTTTTATTTTTTCTTTTTTTATTAACTTTATAATTTTGTTCAAACTATCTTCTATCAATTTTTTTAATATGAAAGGGTTTTGACCCCTTTCTATTTCTTTTAGCCCAGATTTGTAAATCTTTTCTAATAAGACTAGTGTAGTTGTTGTTCCGTCACCGACTATTTCATTTGTTTTTATTGCAGAACTTTTTATTATAGTTAATATTGTATTTATTATGACATCTTCACTTTCTATATTTTCTGCTATTGTTACACCATCATTTGTAATATATGGCATCATATTTGAATTATCTATTAACATATCACTACCTAATGGTCCTAGTGTCTTTTTTACAGTACCACATATTAAGTTGATCGCCTCTTCTATTTTTTCTTTAGTCTCTTTTTCACTTATCACTTTTTTCATATACATCTTCCATTTCTACAATATATTTCCAATGCTTTTTAGGCATTAAACTCATTTGATGTTTTTTGTTTTCTCTTTCTTTAATTGATATTGTATTAAAAAAGTTTTTCCATAATTTTTCTATTTGATTTTCGTTTTCATCAAACTCAAGTTTGTTTGCCTCTAAAACATTATCATTTACGTAATACGTTTTTCCTTTTTCATATATACAATAAATATTTCTTTCTACATCTTTTATTACCCATTTTTCATTTCTTAATCTAACTTTAAAATGTTTTGATAGTAAAAATATTATGTCGTTTGTCGGTGATATTTCAGCATATAAAACGTCATTATTTAATAGTTTAAATCTTGTAAATCCTTTAAACTTGTGAGTTTCTCTTGTAACATTTTTTGATATTTTTAAGCCTTCATGTACACATTTCAGATTTCTCATTTGAAAAATATCATCTTTGTACTTCAAACTATTTTTTATAAAATAATATATAACTACTTCTTTGCTCTTATTATTTGATAAATATATGTTGATTATTGTTTTTTTGATTTTATGTGATAATTTATTTAATAATTTTTTTGCTATTTTTGGATCAAACTCATATTCTTTATATTCACTAAACAATGTAGCCACATAATTTTTTTTGCTCTGTATAGAATATGGCCTAGCCTTATTAATTATTAATTTTGCTATTAGACTGATTAAGTCTATAAATGTATCATCATATATGTATGTAACCACACGATTCATTCAAATAACCTCATTTGTTCATATTGCGGTTTTTCTTCTAATATTAATTTTTTTTCAATAAAGTTTTTATTAAAATTATCTCTTTTAAAATAGTATTGGTTATCACACGTTATAAAATATTTTGCTCTTTTTAAAACTACTCCCATTTTTTTTAAATCTAAAAACGTTATTTTAAATTTTTTTCTGCATTTGATTATTCTTTTTGCACTAGTGGGTCCAATACCTGGTATTTTTAATAATTCATAGTAGTTTACTTTGTTAATTTCTTTTGGAAATTCACTTAAGTTTTTTAATGCCCATGTGATTTTTGGATCTAATAATAAATTAAAATTATCGTCTTTTTCTAATAAATCTTTAGCTTTAAATCCATAAAATCTCATCAACCAATCTGCTTGATATAACCTATGTTCCCTTTTTAGTGGTGGTATTGTTACCATTGGTAAAAGCGGACTTTGATTTATCGGCATATATGCAGAATAAAATACTCTTTTTAATGAATAATTCTGATATAGTTGTGAACTTTTATTTATTATGTCGTAATCACTATCATTTGTAGCACCTATTATCATTTGGGTGGATTGACCTGCCGGAACAAAGTTTTTATTTTTATTTTCTTTTATTTGTTTCATTATTTTTGTTACTGATTTTTCGTTTTTGTCGGGCGCTAAAAGTTTGATGCTTGCCTCTGACGGTAATTCTATATTAGCACTTAATCTATCTACTAATTGTCCAAGTTTTTTAATTGAACTTGGACTCGCTCCTAGTATCGCTTTTGCATGGATATATCCATTAAAATTATATTTATTTCTAAGCAAACTTACTGTATTTATAATCAAGTCCATTGTGTAATCCGGATTTTTAATTACTGCAGAACTTAGAAATAATCCTTCAATATAATTTCTCTTATAAAAGTTGATTGTTATATAGCATATTTCTTCTGGCGTAAAAGTCGCGCGTTTTATATTATTACTTCTCCTATTTATACAGTATTCACAATCGTATATACAAGCGTTTGTTAATAATATTTTAAGTAATGAAATACATCTACCATCATTAGAGTATGAATGGCAAATTCCACTTATAGATGCATTACCCAAACCTTTTTTACTAGCTCTTTTACTTCCGCTTGAGGAACATGATGCATCGTATTTTGCACTGTCTGCTAATATTTGTAATTTCTCTTGTACATCCATAATAACCACCAACGTATATTTTAATATAATTTTTCGGTATTTTTCTTTCCAATTTATGGCTATTATTATTTTATACAAAATATAGTAATTTAAACTGACTGTTCTTAAATTATTTACCTTTGATGTTTAAAATAATTCCTATCATTGCATAACTCGTAAGTAAACTATTACCACCATAACTTATAAACAAAAGTGCTACGCCCTAAATCTTTTTTGTACAACTTATTTTGTATAGGTTGCGCTATCTATATTACCGAAAAATAAATATAACATTACTTTATAACCGTTTTTTTAATCTTTAACAATAAGTTCTGAAAATTTCAAATGAACATAAATCTTCTTATCTTTATAAATTTCAATTCTATCCACAAGTCCACTAACTTTATTCATATGTAAACTACCGAACATATTCTTATGAGAATTTATTTCATTATCAACTTTTTCAATTTTCTTATTAATTTCTCTTAAATTTTTTATCATAATTTCTTCCGAATTATCTTCTAGTTCGTTAAAGTCATAATACTTGCAAAATTCTTCACATATATTTTGTAAATATTCTATAATATCTTCTTTTAACCAATCATAATTAATTCTATGAGATGAACAAACACCAAATTCACCTT
>CALVOQ010000010.1 GCA_944350335.1 uncultured Bacilli bacterium | reverse complement strand
TAGGACCTTCAATACATTTTCCATCTAAGTCAAATCTAGAACCATGGCACATGCAATCCCAAGTAAGCTCAACTTCATTAAATAAAAGTCCACATTTCATGTGAGGACATCTATTATAAACTATGTGGTCTTTACCACTATTGTCTCTATAAATAGCAACTGACTTTCCGTTTATTTTATCATATCTTACATTTTTTTGATTAATTTTTATTCCATTTAAAAATGATTTAGCACTACTATATAAATTACTAGGAAAATTAATAACTTTATTTAAATTAATACATCTATTAGGATCAAATAAATTTATATATTTATTATTTTTATTCATAATAATATCTCTTATTACAATACTACCTATAGTAGCGTTAGTCATGCCCCAAGTATTATAACCAGTAGATATTAAAAATGAAGAATCGTTTTTGTGTATTTTGCCTATATATGGTCTATAGTCATCTGTTATTATATCTTTATTACTCCAAGTATAATCAAAATTATATTTAGACTTCAACTTATTAAAATTATATTTTATATTTTTAATATTGCTACTTTTATAAGAACCATATAAATATATTAGATAATTTGTATTTTTATCTTTATAATATCTCATAGATATGCAATTATCATCTATATTAATCGCACTAAAATTTTTAAAGTCTTTGCTTTTAACAGCTCCTAAATACGATTTCTCAATATGACTCTTAATTGGTAAAACAAATGGAAATATAAAATAAGGGTAATGCGTTGCAATAATAACATACTTTGATTTAATTAGTGAATTGTTTACTTTGGTAATATAAACGTCATTAGTTTTTTTTATATCAGTAACTCTTGAATTTTCAAAGATATTTTTTAACAAAATACTTTTTAAACCGTTAATGTATTTTACTGGATTAAATACGTACGTGTGTTTAACACGAATAGCTAAACTATTAGAAAGTTCACCTATTTTTTCCAATTTTGCATTTACATTAGATTTTAATAAAAAGTTATATTCATCTCTTAGTTTCTTGTAATTTTTTTTCTTATTAGTAAAAAGAATTGAATCCACTTCTTCTAAATCACATGGAATTTTTTCATCAGTTATAATGTTTTTTATAGTGTTAACCGCTTCAATTTGACTATTTAAATATTCTCTTGCAATTTTTTCACCTTCAAACTTTCTAATATTCATATATAATTTTTCTTGTAAAAAAGTTATTTTAGCAGTACTTCTAGAAGTTACACCTTCACCACATATATTTCTTTCAACTAAAGTTGTATTTATACCTTTTTTGACTAATTGATACATGATAGAAAGTCCAGTTATTCCACCACCAATAACTAGTACATCTGTTTCAACATCTTTATCAATTTTTTTTGTTTTTTCTCTTTTTTCATCTAACCATAAACTTTTATTTTTCAAAATTTTCACCTAATCATATTATGGTCATTTTATAAAAAATTATTTCAAAATATTCTCAAGTCATATTATAATTTATTAAGGCCTTTATAGTTGATTTCATAGTTTGTTTAGTATTTTAATATTTTTAGTTGTTCACGATTTTCTTTTAATTTAATCATACAATTCGTTAAAAGTTTCTATTGGATTGTATTCTTTTTCAACTAATTCTATTTTTCTAGATTCAATTTGAGATATATTAAGTATTTTAGAATCAAGTTTAAGTAAACTAGTTGAGGCGGGTTTTAAATCAGGATTTTATATAGTATTGTACATCAAATATATAATCAAACCAAATACACTATTTGTTAATAACACTTGAGGATTAAATTTTTGTACAATTGCACATATAAATTGCCGTTATACCATAAACTATATTAATACTTGAACTGCTTGTGTATTTTGCTGTTTTTATATCATTAAAAAAAATTGGCAATATTATAATTGCTATACTACAATATAAATTAATTATTAAAAATACATAATATAAAGATCTATATAAAGTATAATCCATAAATCGAGATAACCAAAGTATGATAAATACTAAAAACAATTTTTGTATTATAGCACTAATTGTCGGAATATCATTAATAAAAAAAGAAGTGAGATCACTTCTTTATACAGGACAAATTGTTCTTGTTCTTGCTCTCCTTATAGCCGTTCCTACAGCTTTACCAAATTCAAATAAAGCTGTAAAACCTCTTACAAGTGCATTAACTAAAGTCGCACTTATGGCACCTCCAACCACTTCAGTTAACTCGTTATTATCCATCATACCAAACACCTCCTTCTAATTACATTTTAGTGGTCTCATATATCCATCAACTACTCCTATAACAAAAGTTAAAAAACCTGCTATTAAGCCAGCAATACCCCAGCCAATTCCACCACCACGAACGGCATATAATTCGTTATCAGTTATATTTATCACCTCCTTTCAATTCGTATTTATTTTTAAAAAAATCAATGATGTCTTTTTTATGCGAGACATAGATTATTGTCTTGTCTTTATATTCATTTTTAATATTATTTAGTATTAATTTTTCATCTATAGAACTGACTTCACTAAGTCCTTCATCAATAATCAAATAATTAAAACTTTTTAACAGCGCTCTTGCTAAAATAATTTTTTGACGTTCTCCACCACTTAAATTAATACCATCTTCATAAATTACAAAATTATCTCTAAAGTTTTTACAATCTCTTATTTTATCGACCAAAGTTAATTTTAAAACTTTCTCATACTCTTCATCAGTAACATTTCTAAAAAGTTTAATATTGTTTTTTAAAGTGTCATTAAATAATTTTTCTTCTTGAGAGACAAAACTAATTGATTTCTTTAAAATACTATAATTAAGATCTTTTATATTAACCTCTCCGACAAGTATATCTCCCTTGTAATTATCCATTTCTCCGTTTAAAGCTCTAAGTATAGTGCTTTTTCCAACTGCACTAGAACCATAAATTAAATACAAAGATGATTTGGCAATTGTAAAGCTAATATTTTCGCTATGTTTATTATTAAAACACAACTTTACGTTATTAAATGTAATATCACCATTAACTTTTTTATTTATATCTTTTTTATCTTCTCTAACTTTCAATAAATCATTAACTCTTTTAATTGAGACTTGTATTTCTTTAAAACTCATAAAGCTATTTAATAAACTATTAAGAGGTGTAATAATATTTAAAACAAGAGAATAAATTAAAAACAAGGAAGAAAAGCTAATAACATTATCATTTAACAAATATATGGATAAATAAATACATACGATTACTAAAAGTTCTTCGAAAAATGTTTTTATGTTTTCAAAAATATTGATATCATTTAAAACTTTTTTTAATTTAAACAAGTAGATATAATATTTGGAAAGAACTTTATTAATAAATATATTTTCAACTTCTAAGTTTTTAACACTTTCATAATTAGAAATCACTTCTGTTATCGAACTTTCATATAAACCGTAATTGTTTTTAATATCAAATATTTTCTTTTTTAAAAAACTATAATAAAAAGTGCAGAGCATTGTATAAACAGAAATAAAAATAATATTAAAAATAAATAATGTAACATTTATAAATGTTAGAAAAAATAAAGTAAAAAATAAAAATAAAATATTCACAAATATATTCAATGAAACTTGAACAATAGTTTCTTTAATATTTTCAACATCTCTTATTCTATCTAATATATCACCTGTATTTCTGTTTTTAACATATTGAATAGGCACTTTCATAATATGATTAATAGAATCTCTTATCAACAGCGCGCCTAATTTATTTTGAAAGGTAATTATAATTTTTTCTAAAAAGTAATTAAATAAAACTTTTAGTACAATAGTCAGTATAAACAATATAAAAATGAAATTGACGTTATTAGAATCAATAATCATCTTTAGTAATATACTTGAGACTAAAGACAATATAATTGTCAAAACGGAAAGAAATATAATATTTAAAACAATAATTTTATACCTACTTAACATTTTAAACAATTTTTTAAAACTAAAAATATCTCTTTTTACTTTAGGGATATTTCCAATTGGAATAATTTCTAGTATAGTATTTAAATATATTTTTTCAAAATCTTTAAACTTAATTTTAACTAGCCCATTAGCTGGATCCATAACTGTAATGCATTCATGTTTTTTATCAATATTGTAAATAACAACAAAGTGGTACATATTATTTCTAATTACATGCGCAATTAAAGGAAAAGAAACATCATGCATAATTAAATTATTAAAATCGAGTTTTAAACCTTGACCATCAAAACCAATAGTCTTTACACCATTTAAAATATCATAAGCGTTAGTCCCTATCTTATCCACATTTAAAATAACATTTAATTCTTCATAAGAAATATCTCCACCATAGTATTTTATAATTGACAACACACAAGCTGTCGCACAGCTAAAAGCATCATTTTGTTTTACGACATATTTTTTCATTAACTCATCCTTTCTAATATTATTATTATCTCAACATTGAAAGAACACTTTAAAAAAAATAAACGATTTTAACGTTTA
This sequence comes from uncultured Bacilli bacterium, assembly GCA_944350335.1. Lineage (GTDB taxonomy): Bacteria > Bacillota_I > Bacilli_A > RF39 > UBA660 > CALVVN01. The sequence continues at coordinate 17,589 of CALVOQ010000010.1, read as the reverse complement.
TTTTTTCTTTCGTTTTTTTAAATTTTTTATTAATAATTTTAATAATAGTAATAAGAAGAAAAATAAAATAATTAATATTATTGTATAAATAATAGTATTTCTTTCACTTTTAGCTTCTTTTAAAACTTGAATGGATAAAATATAATTATCAAGTAATTGTCTTGCAGTTTCACTTTTATTATCTATTTCATTATAATTATCAAAAAACTCAAGAATATCATTTAAAGCGTCATTATAACCAACAAGTGCTTCTTTATTATACTTATATAAGCTTTTTAAATCGGCGTTCATATAATAGTCGACTAGTTCAGTCACTTCATCTGAAACTGAGTAAAGCATCGGTGCACTTTGAGGCAAAACGTAATTATTTTTCATGCTATTTAATAAATTATATAACAATTGTTCATTATTATTTGTTGTGACTATCTCCATAGAGTATGCCAAATCTTCTATATATCCCATATTATATGTAATCGCTGGTAGTCCTGTTGTAGGAGAAATAATATAGCTAGATGTAACATTGCCATTTTCGTAATAAAGACTAGTTTTAGATTTAATGTTGGGATAAATTAACACATCCACATCATTATCTTTCATATACTCAGTAACATAATTTTTATACTCTAACATCAATGCCTTTTCTTCCGTAAAAGCATCATCCATTCCACAGTAACCTAAATAATCATACAAACTATATACTTTACCGCCAGATCTCGCTAACTGTTCAAAACTATTAATAGTTCCTGTTGTATTCACTACATATTTATTAAATTCGTTACACATGGATTTACCACTAGTAGAATTATTTTCATAATCGATAACTGTATTTGTAAAAAAGTCATCAAGTTCTACCACAGAATACCCTAGTTCTTTTAAATAAGAAATATTTGCTTCAAATAAATCTTTAATTTCACTATCAGTAGATTTAAAAGCATTTCCATAAAGAGTACTATCCCCATCAACAATTTGAGTTAAAACCCCAATTTTAATATCAGTTTTTTCTAAGTTACTAATATACTTTTCTCCACTACCACCAGTTATAACGTCAAGTATAATCGCATTATCTACTACATTCCTACTGATGACACCAACTGTATCTCTATTTACATCATATTTTATTACTCCGTCAATCGGTACAAGTCCAAAAGTTGGCCTTAAACCGATTAAACCTGCTGCTGCGGCAGGAATTCTAATAGAAGAATTAGTATCAGTACCTAAACTAGCAGTACTAAACATTAAAGCGGTACTTACTGCAGAGCCACCACTAGAACCATAACTAGTATAATTTTTATTATAAGCATTTTTAACATATCCATAAGAACTATATGAATTTTGAACATTTAAAGCAAGTTCACTCATATTAGTCTTACCCAAAATAATCGCGCCTTTAGAAACTAGATAAGAAACTACATCAGAACTATCATTTGGCATTAAATCAGCTAAGGCCTTACTTCCAGCAGTAGTGGACATAGATTCGTAATCAATATTATCTTTTATCAAAATCGGAATGCCATGTAGTAAACTACGTACACCATTTTTCTCTCTTTCTTCATCTAAACTTTTGGCAATATTAACTGCATCTATATTCAAACTACGAATAGAATTGTAATCTTCATCATATTCCATAATTCTATCAAGATAAACGTTAACTAAAGATTCGTAACTAAAAACGCCTTTATCAACGTACTTTTGAATTTCAACAATAGACATATCAGATATATCAACAGGCAACTCAGTATACCCGTTAACAGACAAAGGAAAACATAATAACAAAATTATAAAATATTTTAAGTTTTTCATAATTTTATTCTATCAAATAAAAAAGTATTTAACAACTACTCTTAGTAATTCTCAAAATACTTTTACTGTTAAATTTTAAACTTTTAAAAATAAACTTAAAATCTTCATAATTTAATTTCAATAATTCATTTTTAGCATTTTTAACGATCTTACCATTAAGTTTAATCTGTTCAGTAACAAAACTTTCGACATTAACTATATCTTCAAAATCTAAAATTAATTGACTTAATAAAACTTTAATCTTACTCTCAAAATCAGATTTACTAATTTTAACATTCTTTACACTGTCGAGAATGACATCTAAAAACTTATTCGTATCGCCAGAACCAATCAATAAAACGACAAAATAATTATTAATTCTCTTAGTTAAAAAATTAAAACTAGTTACTCCGCTTTTTTCTAAACTATTTTTAACATTAGAAGTGTTACCGTAAAGACAGGTAAATAAAATGTTTAAATACTTATTCAAATCAGAATTATTAAACTTTTTATAATCTTTTAAAGGTATTTTAAATAAAACGCCGGTTTTATCTTTCACTACATCCCTATTTATTTCAGCATATTTTACCCCTACCTCATCGTACTCTTTTTTGTATATTGGTTTAACTTTCTCATTATTACATTTGGTTCCTTCAAAATATTTGTGGATGAAGTCGCTTGCTTCATGTAAATCAAAGTTACCACATACAACAATATGCATATTATCATAGGTATAAAAATCATTATAAATTTGTTTTAAATAATCACTTGTTATCTTCTGTATATCTTCTTTTTCTCCTAAAACAGGAATGCACATGCTTTTATCATTTTTAAACCCATTATTCATAATATTATAGAGTAATACCGTATTTAAATTATCTTGTTCCATATCTATTTCTTCGCTTATAATACCTTTTTCACTAATGACATCTTTTTCTTTAATTTCAGGTTTAAAAACTCTATCTAAAAGAAGTTCTAAGTTTTTAATTAAATCAATAGAACCAAAAATATTATAATTAGTAATATCATGCATAGTATATGCATTAGGCATACTGCCCAAATGGTTGATCATGGCCATTGCTTTTTTATTTTTAGTAAAATCCATAATTCTATGTTCTAAAAAATGTGCTGTTCCTGGAATGACATCTATAATTTTCCCGCTTTTTTTATATCTCGTGATGCCTGCACCATACATAGTACTTATTGTAATATAAAAGTTTCTAGTTTTATCAGTTTTATAATAAATAACTTTCAATTTATTAGGTAAAACTTCTTCATACAACTCTTCATTAATATTCTTGAAATTAATCTTTTTCATAAGTACCCTCCATAAATAATATAGTGTTAAGTTTCATCTTTTTATTTAAAGCAACAATTTCTTTAGGAGTAACATTATTAAACTTTTCTCTTTTTTCTTCTACTGTACCAGGATTGTCAAATAAAATATACACATAGTTATCAATAATTCTATTGACATTATCATATATATCATTTAAGGAAATATTAATAGTGTTTATTGCATTTTCAAATAATTTATTAATTTCATTTTCATCACTCATTAACTTTATAGATTCTTTAATAACACTAATAGTTTTGTTATAATTATTAGAATTAATTCCACATTCAACAGTTAAGGCAGGAACCATCTTATGTATATATGAAATAACAGAGTAACATAAAGAATTCTTCTCTCTTACATTAACAAATAAAATAGAATTATTCATACTACCCAAAATCATATTATAAATTGGAAGTACATAATGTCTTTCATAATCATTTAAATTATAAAACTTATATCCCATTAACAACGTTGATTGGAAAAAATCTCTTTTTTCTTTAACAATATTAACTTTTTCTGTTTTAATTTCATTTAATCTAAAATCAACTAAATTATCTTTAGTATTAATTTTCTTCATTAAACTATCTATATTCTTAACAATAATTTCTTCATCAAAGTCACCAAGAACAGTGATAACAACTTTAGAGTTATTTAATAATTTATTATAAAACTTGTAGAGACTTACATTTGTAACTTTTTTAATTTTATCAAGTAAATTAAAAGTAGTATACTCATACGTTATACCTTTAAACATATGTTTATCATAAATATTTTCTGCTAATGAAACTCCATTTTCATTAGTCCTCTCGATATTGTCTATAACCGTTTTCTTATCAACTAGGAAGGCTTTTTTTATAAATCCATCTTCATCTATCAAAGGATTTAAAATTAATTCTTTAAAAACGTTAAATGACTTTTCATACATTTTATATTCCGTATATTTTGGATTAATAAAATCTAAGGAAAAATTAATTAAAAAATAATTTCCATACATATTACTAGATGAAGATATATTAGGCAAATACAACTTTTCAAGTTCACTCACTAACTTGACATTAGTATTATACTTTTTGGATTTAGTCACAAGTAATTTTTGTAATATGGGAACATTAATAACAAAATCTTCATTAAAATTATTAATAAATGTTAATCTAACACTAATTGATTTAAATCTATCTGTTTTTATAAGATTTATTTTATATTTTTTTTTGTCAATTACTTTATGTTCCATAAGTCACCTCATCTTTTATTATAACCAATTAAATTTTAATAATGCTCGTTAAAGCAAGTTTAATCATCTCATCAAAATCTTTTTCACGTTCATTACTACTGAGTTTTTCACCAGTTACTAAACTATCACTGACAGTAACTAAAGCGGAAGCTAATTTTTTACATTTTTTAGCATTAACAAAAAGTGCGAAAGATTCCATTTCAACAATTTTGCAACCATATTTTTTGTTCATTTCGTCAATATTACACATATTATAAAAAGCATCGACATTATTGCAGTTTACTTTTTTTAAATTAATATTTAAGTCAATAGCTGTATCGTTGATTACTTTATTAAAAATCTCATTTGATTTAACTAAATGAATATCTTCATTTAAATATTCTAAAGCATAGTTACTATTACTATAAACGTTATCAATAAGTAAAACTTCATGAACTTTGACATCTGATGAATAACTACCACAAGAACCAACTCTTAAAATAGCTTTAACATCATAAAAATTAAATAATTCATGAGAATAAATGCCCATTGATGCATTACCCATACCACTACTAAAAATAGTGACTTTTACACCGTTAAAATAACCTGTATAAGCATATTCATTACGAACAGAATTCACTAGTTTATAATTAGTCAAAAACTTTTCAGCAATATATTTCGCGCGTCTAGGATCCCCTGGCATAATAACCAAAGGTGCAATTAAATCTTTATCACATTCTATATGTGGAGTCATTCTACATTCTCACTTTCATTTTTAAGTTTTACCAAAACTTCTCTAGGTTTACTACCATTTTGAGGCCCAATAATTCCTCTTTCTTCAAGCAAATCAACTATTCTTGCCGCGCGATTATATCCTAGTCTATATTTTCTTTGAATAAGTGATGCACTTATTCTTCCAGTTTTAATAACAAACTCAACTATTTCATTATATAATGGGTCTTCTTCCCCTGAAAAATCTTCATTAATTTTACTTGGAGCATCTAAATTAGTTAGCTTTTCATCATAAACTGGTTTTTTACCACGTTTAACAAAATCAACGACACGTTTAATCTCTTCATCACTTACATAGCTTCCTTGAATTCTTATTGGAACGTTTTCACCCATTGGCAAAAATAACATATCACCTTTACCAAGTAGCTTTTCTGCACCAGTCATGTCAAGAATTGTTCTTGAATCTATACTAGAAGAAACAGCAAAAGATAATCTTGAAGGTATATTCGCCTTAATAAGGCCAGTAATTACATCAGTAGAAGGTCTTTGAGTAGCAACGATCAAATGAATTCCAGCGGCCCTAGCAAGTTGAGTTATACGAGTAATACTTTCTTCAACTTCTTTACTACAAACCATCATCAAATCTGCAAGTTCATCTATAATTACAACTAAGAAAGGCATTTTTTCTACATCTTTCCCTTTACTTATTTGTTTTTCAACATATTCATTATAAGTTCCTATACTTTTAGTTCCAGTTTGTTCAAACATATCATATCTCTCATCCATAATTTGAACTACTTTTTGAAGTGCGACGCTTGCCTTTTTAGGATCGGTTACCACAGGTCTTAACAAATGTGGGACACCTTCATAAACACTGAGTTCAACTTTCTTAGGGTCAATTAAAATCATCTTAACTTCCTCAGGTTTTGTTCTCATAAGAATAGAGACAATAAAATTATTGATACAGACACTTTTACCACTGCCAGTCGCACCAGCGACAAGTAAATGAGGTGCTTTATTAATTTCAAAATATTGAATATTGCCCATAATATCTTTACCAAGTGGCGCTACTAACTTAGAGTTTTCTAATTTTTTAGGAAGTCCAACTAAAATATCTTTTAATTTTACATCTGCTTGAACTGGATTAGGGATTTCAATCCCGATAGTACTCTTACCAGGAATTGGTGCTTGAATACGAACATCTTTAGCTGCAAGTGCAAGTGCAATTTCTCTATTAATACTTAAAACTTTATTAACTTTAGTTCCTGCTTTAAGTTCAACTTCATACTGAGTAACAGTAGGTCCAACATGAACTTCAACGACTTTTCCAACTATTCCAAAATCATTAAAAACTCTCTCTAATATTTTATTATTAGATTGAATAAATTCAGTTGAATTAATTTTGCCTTTATTCTTACTCTCTTCAAGCAGACTTAAAGGAGGTAAAATATATATATCTTCTTTAACACTTTCAAATTCAAGTTGTTCCCTAGGTGCATTATCATCCATAGGTGTCGCATTATCAATGATTTCATTTAAATTAGTAATAACTACTTTACCATCATCACTTTCTTCACTTTCGCTGACTTCAGAGTCTTCTTCTTTCTTTTCTTTGCGCTTAAATGGTTTAATTATTGCTTTAATGATATCGGCTAAAGTAATATCAAACAACATAACTATACCGAAAATAGCTAAGATAACTACAACTACTAAAGTACCATTAATGTCAAATAACGTTACAAACAAACTTGAAAATAAAGCACCAAGCATACCGCCTCCTGTATCTTTAAGCAAGTCAAAATTATTTAAAGATGACATTATATTATCTATTGTAACCCTAAAGATGTCTAAACCTGTTAATTCGTTATTATTAACATAATTAATATGAGAAAATAGAAGTAAAGCGACAATTACGGTATATAAACCAATTAATCTCGCAGTAAAATAATTGGGGCTTCTTCTTTTAGCAACAAAATAAACACCTAAAAAAAGCGATAAAATTAAAAATATCGGATACCAAGTACCACATAAAAACACTGAAAATCCTTTGATAATTGTGCCTACTATACCAAAGTCTCCAAAACCAATTATACCAACTAAAATTAGCAATAAACCTTGTAATTCTTTACTATATTGAAATTCTTTCTTTTCACTATCTTTTTTAGTTTTCTTTTTTGCCATTTCAAATACACCTTCTATTTAAATTATAACAAAAACAAAATTATAAGTAAAATTAAACATAAATGTTTTACGTTTTATATTGAAAAATTATTAATATTTTAACTATATATAAGACAATTAAATGTAAAGGGTAATAAAAATAAAATAAATACTTAAATTTTTTCTTTCCTCTTTTACCATTATACAATAATATAATTATGCAAGGAAACAATAGGTAAATATTTAAAGAATGAAATAGACAATATAGTAACAAAAAGAAAAGCAAACTGATTAATCTACAATTGCGAAAATAATAAAAAATTAAAATTAATAGTAAACCTCTTACGCCGTGATCAAAATTTAGAATAAAACTTAAAAACATAAACAAACAGCAAAGAGTTGCTTGAATAGCAAAGTTACTTAAAAAATCATTATTAAATTTAAGTTGTACTTTCTTTAATGTAAATAATAATAGCAAGCCAAAAGACAATGTAAAAAAGACATTTTGATGTTGTAAATAAACTAAATTATTATAAAATGCTAAATCAAAAAATATTTCAGATATAAATCCAAATGATAGTAACGAAAAAAAATATTTATAAATATTTTTTGTGTGCAAAAAGCCTTGAACTAATAAAAACGCAAATAAAGGAAATGCCATTTGCCCGATTTCATAAAAAACACTAAAAATTAACTTATAAATTAAACGAAAATTTTGACTATTATATAAGACGTTATTGGCTAACCAATAGAGTATAATTTTACAAAAGTGGTCAAACGTCATGATCAAAATAGCAATCACTTTAATAACATTGCTACTCATACCAAAGCGAACCCTATAATTAAATAATTTACTTTTCATATGCTTTTAACAACTTTTCATGAATTCCAGGTTCCACAAGATTAAGCACGTTTAGTATAATTTCTAAACTTTTTCTGTACTCACCTTTCCAAAACTCTTTTTCGCTTTTTAAAATACCTTGCTCAATTTCTTTGTATGTACTTCTATATCTATTAGCATAAACAATAGCCATCTCACTCATCGCACATGTCTTAACTAATTCATTTGAAGTATTATAAACTTTAAAAGATAAATCACGCCCAGTATCAACTCTAGTATTTAAAATCTCAATATTGATTAGTTTCTTATCAAGTTCTTTAATTATCTCTTTCAAAGCCATCGCGCTTTCTTCTAATTCAACAAAATACTTTTTAGGAATAATAGGTAACTTATAACTTTTAATTTTTGTTTTACTTTCACTCATGATATTCCTTATTTCACTTAACTGTTCTCGCGCTCTTAATTCATCTTCTTTTAAACTACTTAGACTTTTTAATGCAATTTCAATATTATCTTCAATTTTATTAAGTTTTACACTTAAACTTTCGCATTCATTACTTAAAATTGAATAAGGAGAACTTTTAGTTCTAGTTCTGTCACTTATAAGTTTATATTCATCTTTACACGAAACAAGATCTTTACGTAACTCTTCAATAATATCTAATTCACTCTGTTTAAAAGAGTAAGTATTTTTCAAATTATCTATTTCAACATAAATATTTTTAAGGATGTCACTTAATCTTGTTATTTTTTCATTTAAAGCATAGATGCTATTTTCATATGATTTTCTGCTCAATTTTTCCTTGTCAAAATCAATAAATAAACCATCAAAATAATCAAGCATAGTTTTAAGATCAAATATACTATTTTCTAAATTTAATACATTTAACTTGTCAAAGATTTCACTTAATTTTTTTTCGGTTTCAGCAATATTATAATCAAGGTTTAAATAGTCTAAATTGTAACCACTCTTTCTTAATTTAGTAAAAATACTTTTAACATCACTAATCTTCTTAGGTATGACAATTTTGCCCATAAGAATAATTGTTGGAGCTTCATCTATAACAATTAAAATATTTTTGATTGTTTCATCAAGAGCCTTTACGATTTTACCAACATTATCATATTCATTTTGTTCCATAGCACTTTCAAAAGCACCAAAAAGTTTATTAATATTTTCAAATTGAAGTTCAATAGGTGTTATAACCTCTTTATAGTCGTTTTTATTTTTATTAAATTTAGTAAGAGCTTCACGATAAATTGTTTTAAGTTTGGTGACAGTACTTCTATTTCTTTCTTCACTCATAGTGATTTCTTTGACACTATCTAATAGTATGTCCATTTCATTATTAACTACACTGATCTCCATCTCCAACTGAGCCAGTTTAAAAGACGCTTCTTTAAAATCGTTTTGTTCTATCAAGTTTTCAATATCAAAAATTTTATCAGATATATTTGGGACTTTGACTTCTTTTATAAGATTAAACTCTTTTTCCCATTTATTATATAACTTTTCTAAATATTCATTATTTATTAAACTCTTAACTTTATTTAGTTCAGTTAAAATAGAGGCTGAAATAATGTTGTTTTTAAGTATATCTAAGCTATTAAGTTCGTTTTCAAGTTTATTTTTAGTGTGTCTTCTAATACCATATAGAGTTACAACTAATAAAACAATTCCAATAATGTAGATTATTATAAACGTCAAAATTATCCCGCTTCTAGTCATCCAAACACCTACTTTCTAATAGTATTTTACCACGCATTATATTATTTTAAAATATATTTTTATTGATATTTATCATTTTTTTTAGTATAATTAAACACGTATTCATTTGGTAAGTTATTTATTAGTAATGTGTTTACCGAGTTGATTTCGCAAGTAGTTAGCCAAAAAACGAAAGTGTTTAGGTAATCACCCTACTATGAGAATAATATTAGCCTTTGTTTACAAATATATTTGTAAAGGAGGAAATTATGTCAAGATATACAGGACCTGTATTTAAAAAATCAAGACGCCTAGGTTTTTCAATACTCGAAAGTGGAAAAGAGTTTAGAAAAAGAACCACCGCGCCAGGCCAACATGGAACCGGCGTTAAAAAGCTTAGTGAATATGGAATTCAACTACAGGAAAAACAAAAAGTTAAAAATCTATATGGATTAAGTGAAAAACAATTTAGAAAAACTTATGAAACTGCTGGTAAGAAAAAGGGCGTACATGGTACTAATCTTTTGATTATGTTAGAAAGTAGACTTGATAACATTGTTTATCGTTTAGGATTAGCAAAAACAAGAAAAGCTGCTAGACAAATAGTAAGTCATGGACATATTCTTGTTAACGATAAAAAAGTAAATATACCATCTTATCAAGTAAAACCTGGAGATGTTATAACACTTAATGAAAAGTCATTAAATAACTTAGTTATTCAAGAATGTTTAGCAAATACAACTAACAGAGTTCAGTACGTAACTTGGGATTCAAAGAAAAACGAAGGAACTTATATTAGATATCCAGAGAGAGAAGAATTAAATGCAGAAATTAATGAATCTTTAATCGTTGAATTCTATAATAGATAAAGTATCAAATTGATACTTTTTTTATTTTTAACTTCCTCTTGTAATAATCTTTTTATGATTAAAAAAGCGGAATTTAAAACAATTTAATTATTTTCACATAAAATAATATAGGTGAATTAATATGTTTTCAAATTTAAATCTAACAAATATTATTGGTGGGATTAGTAAAGGTATCTCATTAATTAACCAAGCCATTCCAGTATACAAACAAGTAAAACCTATATATTCTAATGTCAAAGGCTTTATAAATACAATTAACACAGTTAAAAAAGAAGAAATAAAAGAACAAGAAAAAAATATAAAGCAATTTGAAAGACCAAATGCTAATTTTATATCAAGTAAAAATAATAGTCGCGGAAGTTTTGATTTAGATACTTTAACATTCTTTCAATAAAAAGGCTAGTATTTGTAATTCTTTATTACATCTACTAACTCTTTTATATTTTCACTTTTATCATAAAAATTTTTATATTTATTTAATAAATAATTATTCTTTTCTATCAATAATTTGATATTTACATGGTTTTTACCGATTAATAGTTCTTCTTTAGTATATTCTGCACTACCCACACAAAACTCAATAAGATTATAATATTTATCTTTTTCTTTTATTATTTCTTCTTCTTTTATAATGTAACCTAATCTTAACATATTGTTTCTTAAAATATCATGGTTATTATTTGAAATTGTAATAATTTTTTTAAACTTTTTACTCTGCTTTTCTAATATATTAATTATAGTGTACGTCCCCATGCCAGCTAAAACAAGTGTATCAATTTCATCTTGATTTACATTTTCTAATCCATCACTAACTATAAATGTAATATATTTATATGTCTTATCTTTTTTAGTTCTATTATAAGCATTTAATACTATATTTTCTTTAATATCAGACGCTAAACTAAATATTCCTCTTTTGGCAAGCATACTTCCTAAAAGTGCAGTATCACATCCGATGTCTAAGACAACATCGTCTTCATTTATCCTCGCATTTATCGCTTCTAACCTAGTCAATTAAAAAATCCTTTAACCTTTTTGCACGTGATGGATGTCTTAATTTTCTAAGTGCTTTAGCTTCGATTTGTCTAATTCTTTCACGAGTTACACCAAATTTTTTGCCAACTTCTTCTAATGTATGACAAGATCCATCAAGTAAACCAAATCTTAATTCAAGAACCTCTTCTTCTCTCTTAGTAAGTGTTTTTAACACATCTCTAAGTTCATCTTTTAATATCTCGTATGTTGCAAATTCTTCAGGGCTCATAGTTCTCTCATCTGCTAAAAAATCGCCCAAATGTGAGTCATCTTCTTCACCTATCGGTGTTTCTAAAGAAACAGGGTCTTGACTAATCTTTCTTATTTCAACAATTTTATTGATGCTTAAATTCATTTTTCTAGCAAGTTCTTCGTCACTAGGTTCTCTATTTAATTCAAGAGTCATTTGTCTTTCAATTCTTGCCATTTTATTAATTGTTTCAACCATATGAACAGGAACTCTAATGGTCCTTGCTTGATCTGCAAGTGCACGTGTTATCGCTTGTCGTATCCACCAAGTAGCATATGTACTAAATTTATATCCCTTATCATAATCAAACTTCTCAACAGCTTTCATAAGACCGATATTACCTTCTTGAATTAAATCAAGAAACAAAAGGCCACGTCCAACATATCTTTTAGCTATACTTACAACTAATCTTAAATTAGATTCAGCAAGCAATCTCTTTGCTCCTTCATCTCCCTCTGCTACCCTTTTACTTAATTTTTGTTCTTCTTCTAAATTAAGTAAGCTTATTTTGCCAATCTCTTTTAAGTACATCCTAACATTGTCATTTACACTCATATCTTTAGACTCATTAGGAATATCGATAACTTCTATGTCCTCTTCTAAATTAACTGGTTCGTCTTCTTCATCTTCGGGTCTAACTTCAATTTGATTTTCCGTCAAAATGTTATAAAGCTCATCTAACGAATTATTATCTAAATCTAAATCAATAGTTTTTTTTGCAATTTGCTCGTACGTTAAAAATCCTTTTTCCTTGCCGTCGTTTACTAACTCTTGTACCCTTTCTTCAAATGTCTTAATATTATTTACCATTTTAACACTTCCTTTTTCATATTTTCTATCCTCTTTGCTATCTTCATTTTTTCTTCAATATCTAGTGTATCTTTTAATCTAGATGTTAATTTGTTAATCTGTTTTTCTACTTCATACTTTTTAATTGTAGTAAAATAATCTTCCAATTCTTCAGATGTAAATTCATCACGTTGCTTTGAGTTTAAAACTATATCTAAAGATTCTTTTAGCCATGGTTTATTCAAAATATATGTAATAAAATCAGCATAATCCCAGCCACCATTAATTTGTTTAAAATAGACAATTTCATTTGCCAACTTTCTCATATCATCACTTGGTAAAAAACCTAAATTATTTTCATAATTTCTAATCACATCTTTATTATTTAACATTAAATAAATAATTCTAATCTCACTTTTTCTATATTTGTCATTTATTATAATAGGTTTTTCTTTTTTTTCAACACTTATTTGATTAGAACTATTTTTTAATTTAGACTTAATTGTTTCAATATTAATATCAAACTCTAAAGATAATTCTTTAGCTTTAATCTCTTTTAAAATTTCATCATCTATTTCATTTAAAGAATCAATAACTTCATTTATATATTTTGCAAGTTCAACTGAATCATTCAAGTTTTTATCAATTTTTAAATAATAGAGTTTATAATCAATATAACTAACTCTGTTATTATATGCTTTTAAAAATGCATCTTCGCCTTCATTCATAATAAGTTCATCGGTATCTTTGTATTTATCAAAGACTATAACAGTAGAGTTAATATTATTTTTAAGTAAAGTATTACCTATTTGAAAAGCAGCTAATTTTCCTGGAGCATCATTATCCAAATTAAGGACTACATCAACGTTAAGTTTTTTTATAATTTCAAGTTGTTCATTTGTAAAGCTTGTCCCCATTAAAGCAATTACATTTTTAATGCCAATAGAATATAACCTAATTACTTCCATAAATCCTTCACAAATAATAATTTCTTTTTTACGCCTTATCTCTTCTTTTGCATCATAATAGTTATAAAGAATATTACCTTTTTTAAATATTTCAGTTTCCTTAGTATTAATATATTTTGGTGCATCACTCTCATCATATTTTCTGCCACTATAAGCGACAATATTGCCGTTTAAATCTTTAATAGGAAACATAATTCTATTTAAAAATAAATCACACAATTGACCATTATAATTATGAGATAATCCAATAAGTACGAGTTTATTAGCATCATATTTTTTAACTAAAGATTTACTTAAAGAATCATTTAAACTAAGTCCAATATCAAATCTCTTAATCATATCTTCAGTAATCTTTCTACTCTTTAAATACTCTTTAGCTTTTTCTCCACTTGGAGAGTTTAAATTATTCTTATAAAAATTAGTACTCAATTTATAAATATCATATAATAGAGAATATTTAGAATTTTTAGGTTTATCTTTTAAATCCAAATGAATGCCCACTTTATCGCCTAGTTTTTTTAACGCTTCCATAAATCCAATATTTTCAAAGTTCATAACAAACGTTAACACATTACCACTCGCGCCACAAGTAAAACATCTATATATTTGCTTTTCCCTACTTACTGACATACTAGGACTATGGTCATCATGAAATGGACAAACACCAAAATAATTTTTACCCTTAGGCACTAAATCAATGTAGCTACTTATTACATCAACTATATCATTTGATTTTCTAATCCTATTAATTGTTTCACTATCTATAAGAGCCATGTTACCTCCTACACTATTATATATACTCAAAAAAAAAGCAAAACGCTTTTTTTATTTTGCTATTTTTTACATTTTTACTTATTTAATTTATTAAATCTTTTAAATTCTTCACTATTTTCTAAATCAGTTTCACTAAGACTTTCCAACAGTTCTCTTTGTTCCCTAGTTAATTTATTAGGCATTACTAAGTTAAGAACTATATATAAGTCTCCCATTCTTCCAGTATGTACGCTTTGAATTCCCTTACCTTTTACCTTTAACATATCTCCAGCTTGACTACCTGCAGGTATTTTAATATCAATTAGTCCATATAAAGTTTTAACTTCCTTTTTACATCCAAGTATTAAATCTGTAATAGTTACTGGCATTTCTATAATTATATTATTATCTTCACGTTTATAAAGCGGATGACTTTCTACGTTGAATTCAATATATAAGTCCCCGTTTTCTCCTCCATTACTTCCTGCTTCACCTTTACCAGAAAGTCTAATTTGTTCACCAGTATCTATTCCTGCGGGAACTTTTACTGTCACAGTTTTTCTCTTTCTTACTTTTCCTTTTCCACGGCATTCGTCACATATTGTTTCATATACTTTACCTGTCCCATCGCAGTTTGAACAAGTAGTTCTTGAGTTAATTACCCCTAAAATAGTTCTAGTCTGTTCTACTACTACACCAGCACCATTACAAACAGAACAAGTTTTCACACCATGTCCACCTACACCATCACAACTATGACAATTTTCAGTTACATCTATTGTAATATCTTTACTAGTACCAAAAGCAGCTTCTTCAAAGGTAATATTCATCCTATAGACTAAATCATCACCTTTTCTAGTTCTAGATTTACTTCTTTTATTACCAAAACCACCAAAACCAAATGATGAAAAACCTCCTCCAAATACTTCATTTAATATATCATCAAAATTGAAATCACTAAAATCAAATCCGCCTTGGAATCCACCAGTTCCACCACCTGCATTATTAAATGCACTATGACCGAATTGATCATACTCTTTTCTCTTTTGTTTATCGCTTAAAACAGCATAAGCTTCTTGTGCTTCTTTAAACTTCTCTGCAGCATTCTCTTCTTTACTCACATCAGGGTGATACTTTTTAGCAAGTTTTCTAAATGCACTTTTAATTTCATCATCCGTTGCAGTCTTAGAAACACCTAACACTTCATAGTAATCTTTTTTCATTTGTTACTCCTTTTCTAGCATATCTAAATATTCACGAAATACTTTAAAAGCATTTTCCATTGTACTTTTTTTAGTAATATCAATACCTAACTTTTTAAGAATATTAAGTGGATAATCATTACCTCCACTACTTAAAAATTCAATATATTTATCTTTAAAACCTTTTTCATTTAAAAGTTTATCACTTATAATTAATGAAACAATTAAACCAGTTGCATACTTATATACATAAAATGGTGTGTAAAAATGAGGTATTCTAGCCCATTCATACTTTATTTCCTCGTCAATTACCACTTCATCACCAAAATATTTTTTATTTAATTCATAGTAAGAATTATTTAACTCCAAAGCAGTAATACTTACACCATTGCTATATTTTTCATAGATATTTCTTTCAAACTCAGCAAACATAGTTTGTCTAAATATAGTTGTTCTAATACTTTCAAGAAGTTCAAAAATGTATTTTCTTCTTAACTTCTTATCTTTAGTAGTATCTAACATATATTTAGTTAAAAGCATTTCATTCACAGTAGAAGCTATTTCTGCTAAAAATATAGGATAACTTGCATCACTATAACTATTACATTTATTAGAATAAAATGAATGCATAGAATGCCCTAGTTCGTGAATTAATGTATCAACACTCTGATAATTATTTTCATAATTAATACTTAAATAAGGCATTGTATCATAACTTCCCCAAGAATAAGCTCCACTTCTTTTTCCTTTTCTTGGATAAACATCTATCCATCCAGATTTAATACCTTTTTTCAAATCATTTAAATAATCTTCTCCAAGAGGTTTTAAAGCATTATAAATTGTTTCTAGACACTTTTCAAAAGAAATACTTTTCTCTTTAACATCCACACATTCAGCATACACATCATACAAATGCATTTCTTTTAACTTAAGTGATTTCTTTTTAATACTTAAATATCTATGTAATAAAGGTAAGTTTTCATTAACTACATCAATCAGTAAATTATATAAATTAACATTTATATTATCAGAAAATAAACTCTTTTCCAAAGGACTTTTAAACTTTCTAACATTAGATACAAAATAATGTTCTTTAATATCTCCTAAATACAAATTAGAAATAGTATTAATATGATTTTCATAATATTTATACATACTCATAAATGCACTCTTTCTAACTTTAGAAGACTTACTTTTAATATAAACCGAATAATTAGATTGATTAAGTATAACCTTTTTCCCCTTTTCATTTTTAATACTATCTAATTTAATATCAGCATCATTTAAAGCACTATAAGCTTCATCACATAATCCCATTGCATTAGTAGCCAGAGATATAATATTTTCTTCAGATTCATTAAGCGTATGAGGTTTATACCTATATGTTTTCTCCAAAGCAAAAGAATACTCTTCTAGTGTTTCATTTTCACTAATATAACTTTTAATAGTATCATAATCACATTCCATTAGCTCAGGTTGAGCAAAGGACAAACCAACAGAAATCTTTTCACCTAAATTATTTACTTTTAAAGTTAAACCCTTAAACTTACTATTAGTTAAATCACTATAATAATTTAAGTACGAATAAACATATAATTTTTCATATTTTCTATTTAACTCATCATTCAACTTTAAAAACTCTAATAAAGTTTTACTACTTTTAGTAATCTTACCTTTATATTTAGTAAGTTTATTTAGTAACTTTTCACATTCACTAATTAAATTATCAAACTCTTTATTATTCTTAATTATTTTACTTAAATTCCAACTATTTTCCATAATTTGTCCTTTCATATTCAAAAGTTCTAGATTTTCTAGAACTTATTTTTCTTCATATTCCGCTTCTTTAACATTATCTGTTTTATCACTATTATCACCAGTATTTTGACTAGCTTCTGCTGATTGTTTATTCATTTCTTCATAAACTCTTTGACTTAAAGCCATTGCTTTTTCA
>CALVOQ010000009.1 GCA_944350335.1 uncultured Bacilli bacterium | reverse complement strand
ACACACTATTCTTTTCTTATTTAATAAATGGAATTAAAGCAATCTGTCTAGCTCTCTTTATTTGCTTAGCAATATATCTTTGATGCATAGCACAAGCACCAGTCATTCTTCTTGGTAATATTTTGCCTTGCTCATTTATATATTTACTAATAATTTGAACATCTTTATAATCTACATCTTTGCCAGCACACATCTGACAGATTTTCTTTTTTCTTGGATAAAACTCTCCCATAAATTCTCCTTTCTAAAAAGGTAAATCATCATCGCTTAAAGATACCTCAGTTCCAAAATCCTTGAACGGATCTTCACTTGAAACATCTATTCCTTCTTCAAATGATGGAGTATCAATTGGTGTTGCACTTGGTATATCAACAAATCCGCCTGTTTGTATTTCACTTTTATCCCTTTTAGTGCCCAGAAACTCAACTGAATCTGCAACAACTTCAGAAACATACCTTTTGCTTCCGTCTTGTGCATCATAACTACGAGTTTGAAGTCTGCCTTCAATACCAATCAAACTACCTTTAAAACAATATTTACCTATATTTTCAACTGATCTATATGATACTACATTTATAAAATCAGCTTCTATAATTCCTTCTTTATTCTTAAAAGGTCGATTTATTGCAACCGTAAAATTAGCAACAGAACTCCCCGTTCCAATAGTCCTAATTTCAGGATCACGAGTCAGTCTGCCAACTAGAATAATTTTATTCATTATTCATCCTCCTTGATAATTAAACGCTTTAATATTTTTTCATCTATTGAAGCTTTACGATCAAACTCTTTGATAGCTTCAGGAGTTGCTTCTACATTAAACAAATAGTAATATCCTCTTACCGAACCTTTTATAGGATAAGCAAGTTTCTTTTGCCCCATTTCTTTAGAACTAATTATATTACTTTTCATATCAGTTAAAACTTTTTCGAAAAATTTTACAGTTTCATTAATAACTGATTCTTCAAGATCTGCTTTAATAATAAATACTATTTCGTATTTCTTCATTATTTCACCTCCTTATGGTCAATGGCTTCTTTTTGAAGCAAGGAGCTTTTTTGCTCTTCCAGCATATTATAGCAAACATAGTATTAAAAGTCTATTAAAAAATATGAAAAAAATGAGTACTACTCTTTAATTGATAATAATTTATCATAATACAAAGCATTTGATAGACTTATATACGGTAAAACAAATATAACAGCAGTTCCAAAAGTACATAACACAACCAAAAACCATCCAGTAAAACTGAGAATAAATTTTAAATATTTAAACTTATAACCACTTATTAATTCTCTGCTACTTCTTAAAGCATCTATAACATCTTTTTCACCATCTGCTAAAACATAATTAACAAATGAATAACATAACATCACAATAACAGCAGGAACTATAAAGCAAAATAAACCTATCATAAAGAATAATTGAACAATTAAATTGATTATAAATATAGTTATAAAGCTTTTATAAAAACAAAACAAGTTACTAATAGAAAAATTATTACCGCGAATTAAATTAAGCATATAAAACGAAAATCCCACAAAAAGTTGAGACGTTATTAATGAAAATAATATTAAGTATACAATAGACTCAGCTAATTCAGAATCAAAATTGATATAACTAAATAAAATCTCAAAAATAATTAATATAAATACAATCACTAAAATAGGCTTCCAAATATTCCACACATTATTTTCTAACATTTTTAATGCTTGCATCTTTATATTTTTTCTATTCATACATAACACCCATTTATTAAACATTAAACCTAAAATAGCAAATGTCACCATCTTGCATCTCGTAGTCTTTTCCCTCTAGTCTAGCACGCCCTGCTTCTTTAACCTTTTTTTCATCACCATATTTAATTAAATCTTCATAGCTGATAACTTCAGCACGTATAAAACCTCGTTCAAAATCAGAATGAATAATACCCGCGCATTCTGGCGCTTTCATCCCTGATTTAAAAGTCCAAGCTTTTACTTCATCAGACCCAACAGTAAAAAAGGTTCTAAGGCCTAGTATTTCGTAAGTTAATTTAATCAATTGATTTAGTCCACTATCTTCTATTCCAAGCTCATTTAAAAATACTTTTTTTTCTAAATCATTAAATTCAACTAATTCATTTTCTATCTTAGCACACATTAAAACTACTTTTGAATCACCAACATAATTTTGCAATTTATTAACATTCTCATTATTTTTTAAAACTAAATCCATTTCAGTAACATTAGCAATATAAATTATAGGCTTCAAAGTAATAAAATTAAAAACTTTAATTATTTTAAGTTCTCCATCAGAAAAATCAATATTACGTAGCGGTATGTTTTGTACTAAATTATCCCTACATTTATATAACACTTCAACTTCAAATAATGCTGTTTTATCGTTTGAAGTTTTTGCTTTCTTTTCGATTTTTGCAAGTCTATTTAGAACTAACTCTAAATCACTTATTGCTAATTCAGTATTAATTATCTCTACATCCCTAACAGGATCAATAGAACCATCAACATGTATTATATCTTTATCTTCAAAACACCTAACAACATGGATAACTGCGTCAACTTCCCTTATATGTGATAAAAACTTATTACCCAATCCTTCTCCTTGACTAGCACCTTTAACAAGACCAGCAATATCTATAAACTCATATTGAGTAGAAATAGTTCTCTCTGGAATATATATATTTTCTAAAACGCCTAAACGCTCATCTGGAACAGTCACAATTCCTAAATTAGGATCAATTGTTGCAAAAGGATAATTAGCAGCCAAAATATTTTGCTTGGTAATAGCATTAAAAAGCGTACTTTTACCAACATTTGGCATTCCTATAATTCCTGCTTTAAGCGACATAATTAACTCCCGGCATTGAGCCTATCCCTAGTGGTAGCCCTGTTATGTAGAAACTACTGATTAAAATGAACCAAATTACCAAAACAGCCAAACTATATGGTAATGTATATTTTAAACTTCCAAATATAGAAATAGTTCCATTTTTATTATATTTTTCCATAAATGCTAGATATATAACAAAGTATGCCATCACTGGTGTAATTCCATTTGCAACACTAACTCCAGCAACATAAATTATCTGAGCAAACTCTGGACTCAAACTTGCATTCATAAATACTGGAATTGTTATGCCTGATAATACCGACCATTTTAATGCAATACCAGTTTGAAAAATATGACTTATTATAGATATAACAAATAATAGAATAATCAAACCAAAACCAGTCAAATTAACCTCACCAATTAAATTAGACAAAAGTGCCGTTAAAACTAATCCGATATTTGATTTTTTTAGTATACTAATAAACATTGAAGCCATAAATATCAACACCAAAATACTTCCGATTCCATCTAAAGAATGAGATAAACAATCAGAAATATCTTTACCTTTAATAGACTTTGATACAAAACCATAAGTAAACCCAACTAAAATAAATAGAAATACAACAATAAATACAAAAGCTTGACTAAATACCGCATTTGTTCCAAATAGCATATCAATATAATAGTCACCACTACTATCTAATAAAGCCCCAGAAAAAGGTAAACCTGGAATGATCATGTAAATTATTGCAATAACGTATAAAAATCCAACACCTAAAGATACAATTAAACCTCTAAGTTGTCTATTAGTTATTTTAACACCCTCTAAAGTTTCTATATCATCAAACTCATATTTTCCTAGTTTAGGCATTATATTTTTTTCGGTTATTCTAGTAAAAACTATACTTGTAATTATGACAGCTAAGATCATAATAAACAATTGAAAAAACATACCAATATCATATTTAGGATCCATAATATGGCTAGCATTTAAAGTCATTGTTAACAAACTACTATCTATAGCGCTCAAAAACACATTCATTCCATATCCAAATGAGACCCCAGCAAAAGCAGCAATTATTCCTCCCAAAGGATTTCTATGTCCATACTTAAACAATAAAGCGCCTAGTGGTAAAAATAAAACATAACCAATATCTCCTACTAAAGTACTTAAAATACTAAATAAAATTAATATAAATGTTAACGAATTCTTCTTGAAGTTTTGTGTTATTAAAGTAAAGAAGGTTTTCATAAATCCACTTCTTTCTAAAACTCCAATTCCTATTAAAGTTATAATTAACATTGATAATGGTGCAAAACTAACAAAATCTGTAATAGCAGTAGTAGCAATTTCTTTAATCCCCTCACCACTTAATAAGTTTTCTACTTGAACAACATTGTTATTAGATAACTCATTAGTAACAGTATTTACTGTACTATAGTCAGCTTGAACATTAAAGAAAGATAAAATCCCACTTAATAAAATAGTTATAGCAATAAGTATAATAAACATCAATATTGGATTAAAATGAAACTTAGATTTCATTCAGACACCACCTTCTTCAATCGTTTTTCAAATTTAATTCTATCCAGCATAACTACTCGCCCA
Source organism: uncultured Bacilli bacterium (assembly GCA_944350335.1). Taxonomy (GTDB): domain Bacteria; phylum Bacillota_I; class Bacilli_A; order RF39; family UBA660; genus CALVVN01. The sequence goes on along the minus strand of CALVOQ010000009.1, from coordinate 17,773 downwards.
CAATTAACACATTTTAATTTAATATCAACGCCAGTTCTAACTATTTGCCAAAGATTAGTTCCACAGGGATGTGGTTTTTTCATTATAACTGTATTTCCTTCTTTATAATTCATTTAATCAATTTCCACCTTAATATCTAATATTTTCAAGATTCTTTCTAGATCTTTTTCGCTATCAAATGGTATAGTAATATTTTTATTATTAACCTTTACCATAGTTCCAATTTTATCACGCAATATGTCTTGAACATACTGATAATTAGGATTAACTTTTGCCTTTGGTTTAGCTATAGGATTTTTACGAACATAATTCTCATTAACAATATTTTCTAATTCTCTCACAGATAAGTTTTCATCTACAACTCTTTGTGTTAAATCAAAAACTTTCTCTACATCACTAAGTTTACTTAGTATTCTTGCATGTCCCATAGATAACTTATCATCTAAAATAAGTTTCTGAATTTTAGAAGGTAATTGCAATAACCCTAAAATATTGGTTAAGTAACTCCTACTTTTTCCAATCTTCTTGCTTAATTCATCATGAGTTAAATGCAATGTTTCTAACATCTTTTTATATGCTTCTGCTTCTTCAATTATGTTTAAATTTTCACGTTGTATATTTTCAAGTATAGCAATTTCCAGCATTTCCTCATCAGTAAAGTCTCTTATTATTGCAGGGATTTTTTCAAGTCCAGCTTTTCTAGCAGCAAGTGTTCTTCTTTCCCCAGCAACTATTTCATAACCTTTTATGCTACGCTTAACTATAATAGGTTCAATAACGCCATACTCTTTTATTGAAGTAGCTAGTTCTTCTAATTTTGCATCATCAAAAACTTTTCTAGGTTGATAAGGGTTGCTACGAAGTTCACTCAAATTTAACAACTTAACATCCTCTTTATTACTACTTTCAATTATGCTTCTTTCTAATTCATCAATATTAAAAGCTTCATTGCTGAACAGTTGTTCTAGACCTTTCCCTAATGCTCTCCTCTTCTCTTGCATTTCTTTCAATCACTTCCTTTGCTAAATTAATATACGCCAAAGCCCCTCTACATTTTGGATCATATTCAATTATAGGTTTTCCATGACTTGGTGCTTCTACTAATCTTACCAATCTAGGAATTATAGTATTAAATACCTTTTCCTTAAAAAACTTTCTTACATCTTCTACTACTTCTAAACCGGCTAACGTTCTACCATCTAACATAGTTAAAAGTACACCTTCAATATCCAATTTAGGATTAACTTTAGTTCGAGTTAAAATTATAGTGTTTAATAACTGAGTAACACCTTCTAATGCAAAATATTCACACTGAACAGGTATCAAAACACTATCCGATGCTGCTAAAGCATTAGTCGTTAAAATCCCTAAAGCCGGTGGGCAATCAATAATTATAAAATCATATCTGTCTTTAATTTTATTAATTTGATTTTTTAACTGATCACCAAGTATAAAATTATCTTCTTTCATACTAGTTTGCATTAATTCAATTTCAACACCACTCAAAAAAATCATAGAAGGAATTACACTAAGATTTTTAAACCTAGTTTTAACAATTGCTTCTGATATTTCGCATCTGTTAATTATTACATCATAAATACTAAGTTTAATATTACCTTTATTTATCCCTAAGCCGGTTGTACTATTACTTTGAGGATCCAAATCTATTAATAAAACCTTCTTACCCAAGTGGCCTAAAGCACTACTTAGATTAATACTAGTAGTCGTTTTGCCAACTCCGCCTTTTTGATTTACCAGTGATATAACTTTAGCCATATTACTACCTCGCTCACTATAACAATTTTAACACATATCATAAAATTTTAAAATAGAAATTATTAACAATATTGATAAAAAAAAGATGCAATTAACATCTATTTTTCTACACTTTTCTTTGTTTTTCTAGTCTTTGTCTTTTTAGAATTTTTGTAATCCTTAACAATTTCTTCAATTTCTTCCTTAGTTAAAGTTTCTTTATTCATTAGTGTACTACTCAATAATTCAACTAATTCCTTATTCTTTTGAATAATATCTTTCGCGCGTTTATAACAAGAATCAATAATTTTTCTTACTTCTTGATCAATTTCCAGAGCCACTGCATCAGAATAATTTTTAGATTTTGTATAATCACGACCCAAGAAAACTTCTTCACTTCTATGTTCAAATTGAACTGGACCTAAATCGCTCATACCATATTCAGTAACCATACTACGCGCAATTCTTGTTGCTTTCTTAAAGTCATCACTAGCACCAGTACTCATTTCATTTAAAAATATTTCTTCACTTACACGACCTGCTAAAAGTGAAGTGATTCTATCCAATAATTCGTCTTTAGTCATAACCATAGTTCTTTCTTCTTTAGGCAACATCTGAGTATATCCACCAGCCATGCCTCTAGGAATTATAGTTATTTTATGAACTTCTTCACCATTCGGTAATTCAATACCAATAACTGCATGTCCTGCTTCGTGATAACAAACAACCTTTTTCTCAAAATCAGTAACTTTTCTACTAGTTTTAGCTGGCCCCATTAAAACTCTGTCTCCAGCCTCATCTATTTCATCCATACCAATAGATAATTTATTTCTTCTAACTGCAAGAAGTGCTGCTTCATTGAGCATATTTTCCAAATCAGCCCCAGAATACCCAGGAGTTCTTTCAGCAATGCGTTTTAACTTAACATTTTCATCTAATATTTTATTTTTAGCATGAACTTCTAAAATTGCTTCTCTTTCTTTAACATCAGGCAAATTAACAGTTACTTGGCGATCAAATCTACCAGGTCTTAACAAAGCTGGATCTAGTACATCCGGTCTATTAGTAGCCGCAATTATAATAATACCTTCATTTGATCCAAAACCGTCCATTTCTGTTAATAATTGGTTTAAAGTTTGTTCACGTTCATCATGTCCTCCACCTAAACCAGTACCTCTTTGTCTACCAACGGCATCTATTTCATCAATAAATATTAAACATGGAGCATTTTGTTTAGCTTCTTTAAACATATCTCTAACACGGCTAGCACCAACACCAACAAATAATTCAACAAAATCTGACCCACTTATATAATAAAATGGCACTTTTGCTTCTCCTGCTACGGCTCTAGCAAGTAATGTTTTACCTGTTCCAGGAGGCCCTACTAATAACACTCCTTTAGGTATTCTAGCCCCTAATTTTTGGAATTTCTTTGGATTTTTCAAGAAATCAATTAATTCGCTAACTTCTTCTTTTTCTTCCTTTAGTCCTGCAACATTTTTAAAAGTTGTACCACTTTCTTGATTCATTTTTGCACGACTTTTTCCAAAATCAAATGTGCCTCCACCTTTAGCATTACCCATTAATTTGTTTATTAAATATAAACTAAGCCCTATTATCACTAAAGTAGGAACAATGTTAACTAAAATAACTACCCAGGAACTGTTACTTGGATCCCCTTTAGTATCAACACTTAGATTTTGTTCCTTAGCCACTGTAAGAATATTTTCGATAACACTATCGCTTAACGGAACAATTAATTCAAATGTTTCATTAGCATCATAATCCTCTAATTTTCCACTTAGACTATAAACTCCGCTTCCGCTTCTAGGTGTTATAGTCAATTCTTCAATTTTTCCTTCATCTAAATATGTTGTAAACTCATTGTAATTCAAAGTATTAGTCTTCCTATTTAAAGTATCAAACAAATACATTGTGCATAAAATAACAACGAATAACAACAAATAAGGCATAAATGTTCTAACAACTGTATTCTTTTTCAAAATAATATCTCTCCTTTTAATAGTACTTTAGTATTATATCATACTCTTCATTAATATTTTTGTCAAACTTACTTTTCTTTAAACCTGGAATCCAAAGAATTTTACCAGTAGCATCTACAACCACAGGCCAAAGTTTTCTTTCTCTCATAGAAATCTTTTCATCAATAAACATATCATTAACTTTTTTTCTACCTGACATACCCTTGACATCCATCTTGTCCCCGTTTTTTCTTGTTCTAACAGTTAGTGGAAACACTACATCATTAGTTGATAACCTTGTAACAAAATTACTAGTATCATCTGTTTTCTCTAAGACCTCTATATTCATTCCATTAGGCAAGTTAACTATTTTATCTATTTCAACTTCATAATCATTATCTTCAACATCATCATAATTAAAACTAATTTTATCATAAGTCTTAATCGCTTTTACATTATTAGGCAAATGAACTATACTATTGGCTTTATCTGACTTAATTAGATTAAATATCAAATTAACATGTGTATCACTGATAATTAGTAAATCATCTCCATAAATATGTTCCAAAATATTATATATTAACTTGGTTTGCAAAATATGATCAATTTCTAAAAACTTATTTATATCAATTAAACCTTGCTTAAATACTTTTGTCATTACAATTCCCAATTGCTTTTCTACAAAATTATTATATTCCATTAAGGTCTCACTAAACTTTAAAAACTTTAAATGCACATTAGAATCTTCGCCCTTTAAAAAAGGAAGCACGTGCTTTCTATACCTATTTCTTGTATAGACCTCTTTTTCATTAGATTTATCGATTACATAAGGTATAGAATTATCTTTAGCATACTTTAATAACTGATCTTTGGTAACTGTAATTAGTGGCCTTAAAATAATATATTCACCTTTATGTATCATTTTTTGAAAACCACTATAACCTTTTAAAGTAGAACCTCGTACGATTCTCATTAAAATTGTTTCCATTAAATCATCCGCGTGGTGTGCTGTTAACAAATACTTTGCACTATATTGCTTACATATTTTATCAAAATAATTATATCTAATTGAGCGAGCTTCATTATGGAAGTTATCTTCACCATAATTTTCAATCTTCATGTGTTCAAAATATAACCCAGCTTCATCACAATATTTCTGAAGGAACTTACGTTCACTGTCACTTTCCTTACGTACATTATGATTCACATGCGCAACTACAACAAATAAATCCATTTCTTTTTTTATTCTATTAATTAAATGCAGTAAACTCATGGAATCAGGCCCGCCGCTAACACCTACGACAACAGTATCTTTATATTTAATACCGCTATCTTTTACTAAATAATTATAGACTTCATCCATATTATTCACCATCTACTTTTTCTACAATATTTAACTTATTATTATCACTAATAAGTATAAACTGGGCAGAATCCTCATATCCTAAATCTTCTTCGTAAGTCCAAGAAGCACTAACTTTATACCCATTATACTCTATATCATTATATTCATAAGTAATTTCCTCAATATTACTAATAACTACATCAGTGACAACAGGCAATTTTTGAGTTCTATTCCCATTTATATTACTTTCAATTGTATTATACATTGTATCACCTAGATTAATTTTAAAGTTTTCTACCAAATCGTTATGTATAAACTCTAATCCACCTATGTCAGTACTAGCTAATTTATTATTTAAATTATACACGTCAACTACAAATAGTTGAGTCAACAAAGATGCATATTTTTCATTATCAACTTCTTTTTCATCTAACACTACCTTTAATTCATCAAAATATTTTTTATATAAATCAGTATCAGAATCATCTAAAGTATACCCATATAAATCTAAAGTATCAAGATTTTTACGAGTCTCCACTTCTACATCATTATTAGCAAAAAAATCAAAATATATTTTGACACCTACTATTAAAATTAAAACTATTAGTGTAGCAAATGACACATAATAATATATCTTTTTATAATTGACTTCCTTATTTTTCACTATTTTCATCTAAAACATTACCTACTTTCTCAATTAAATCATGTGTAATTAAAGCTTTTGAAACATCTAACCTTTCCTCAGTGTATTTTTTATATTTTTCAATATAATCACTTTCAATTGGTTCATTAGTTAATAACACATATTCATCTTTTAAATTATTATAAAACACTTTATTTGTTAAAAAATTGCCATTTGGAAAAATCACTATTTTTTCGTTATTAGAAAATATATCGTTACCTAAGGCATAATGAACTTCAAATCCAAACATATTTGCAACAGTTGGTAATACATCATACATTCCCATAACATCTGTGATTTCTCCTGTAAGTTCGTTATCACTTGTCCAAATAATAAATGGTGTGTTTTTTAACATTTCATGTTCATAAGGTCCCATTGGGATATACGTAGGATCAGTTTCATCTTTCACATCATCAGTATTAGGATCATAATTATACAATAGATTAAATTGAGTCCTACCTAATTTAGATTCATGGTCGCCATATATAATAAATACTGTATTTTCATCTAAATTATTTGCCATAACCATTTGAAAAAACTCTCCTAATGCTTGATCAGCATAATGCGCACTTTTTAAATAGTTTCCCATACTTGTATTTTCTAAATAAGGAACTGTCACTTCTTCCACAATATTATTACCATTTTTGTCTAATTCATCTAAAGTCTTATTAAACGTAATCGAAAAGTCTAAGTATGGATATTTATCTAAATCATTAAAAGGTGAATGGTTACTTAAAGTAATTATAGTTCCCATGTATTTTTCATTATTTTCCTTGATTTCTAATAATTTTGCAATAGATTGTTTAAAAAATGATTTATCAGATAATCCTAAACCAACATAATCATCTTGCGTTTCATCATTTGAAAATTCATAACTATCTTCTGCATAGAAATGTTGATATCCTAATGATTTATACATTGTTTTTCTATTCCAGTAATCAGCATTGTTACCATGCATACTAAAAGTATAATAGCCCAAATCATTAAATAGCGATGGCAAAGCTTCATAAGTCCTATCATAATAATTCAAAAATACTGTTCCACTACTAGATGGCATTAATCCAGTGGTTAACGTAAACTCTGTATCGCTACTAGTACCTACACTTATTTGAGGATAAAAATGAGAAAAATACAATCCTTCTGAAGCTAATTTGTTTAAGTTGGGTGTTATTTCTATTCCATTAACTTCTAAATCTATAAGAAAGTTCTGGATGCTCTCGGCATGAATAAAAATAACGTTTTTACCTTTAAATATACCAGTATACTTATTATGAGACTTATTAACATTTAAATTTGAATAAAATTCTCTATATGTTCTGGTAGCCTCATCGTATCCAAACATAGTATTTACTTTCGGCTCTAAACTCTGTATAACATCATTAAATGTATACATATAAATACCAAATCTTTGAACAATATATTCCCTATTCCATTGTTTAACAAATCTACTTATCTCTGTTCCAGTTAAAGTAACGATAACTATAGCAACAACAACTATACCACTTAACATTGTTCTCAAAAACATTTTTTTATTGTTTAAATTATTTTTCTTTTTGTAACACACCTTATAAAATATTATGTAAATTATTGGTGCCAAAACATAAACTACGTGATACAACTCTAATCTGCTAGTAACAGAATTCCCAACTTCCCCAAGCATAGAAAGCGTGCCAATTAAATTTATATATACAAAGGAAGTGTAAAACATATAATATAAACTATTAATTACACCTAAAAAAGAAAAGAAAATCAAAACCGAAAGATAAAAAATAAATTGATTCTTTTGTTTAAATAAATAACCAAAAGAACCTATGATTGTCGCGACGGTTAAATCACATAAAAATGGCTTAAATGCCCAAACATCGCCAACTGTATTTAACCTTAATATAAAACCTATAGCAACACTTAAAACAAGATATATTATAAACAATAAATTATTATTAAAATAGGCAAAAAAGACGTTTTTAATATTTTTTATTAATTCATAAATTCTATCTTTCATACTTTTTCCTTTCTAAAACATTATAACAAATATAGAATAATAATTCAAATTATATATAATTCATAAAGCATAAAATAGTAAATAAAGAATGGACAACTTATATATCCATTCTTTATTTTAAATAAAACTATTTTTTTGCCGCTTTAACCTTCTTTTTTATCTCATCTAATTTCATAGTATTAGTTTTTTCAATTCGTTCTTCAACATTAATGTGATTAAACGCTAGTCCGAGTACAAAAACATAAGCCATTAAGTAAAACCATAACATTAATATAACTATACTTGAAAGACCACCATAGTAAGTATTAAAATGTGCAAAATTTTTTATATAAGAAGAATATATAATGGTTATAATGATCCAACAAAATGTGGTAAATATTGTTCCTTTATTAACATATTTACTTGGAATATCATCATCGGGTGCTATAGTATAAACCATTTTAATGAATAAAAATACTACCAAAAATGTTATTGGAATATTCAAGATAGGATACAAAATATCAAATATGTTTATCAACGCATTATCTTCTTTAGTAAAACTTATAAGAATTGATAAAATGGTATCACCAAATAAAGGAACTATTAAAATAAAAGTAAATAATAATACCATCAAAAAAGTCAAAAGCATAGCCTTAATTCTTCTGCGAAAATATTTAGAATTGTTTAAATTGAATATTGCATTTGATGCTATTATAATAGAATCAAATCCATTACTAGCCAAGAAAAAAGCTATACACAAAAATACTACATTTCCAACCGCAAAACCTGTATTATCCAATATTGGATATATTACTTCCAGCACTTCTTTAGAAAAATTAACTTCTATAAAATTTGTAATAACATTTAACGATAAATTAAACGAAGTTGCAACAAAAAAAATTATAGTAATTATTGGCACAATAGATAATACAAAATAAAATGCTAAATGCCCCGGCAAAATTAGCATTTCTTTTCTTTTCATAATTGAAATTAAATTTTTGAAAAAAGATTTTAATTTTTCAAGCATATTTATTCACCCTTATTTTTTCGCATCATTATAAGAGCTTCATTAATTGCATCATCAATACTTTTAATTTCACCTTCTATCATTGAATACCCAATAGAAGCGCCATAAGGCTTAGGTAAATTATTAAATTCTTTATTTAGTTTATGCATATATGTAATAATTATCTTTTCTTCGTATCCAACCATATATACTAAAAACTCATTACCATCAGTTCTTATAATTTCAGAATTTTCCCTTTGAGTTTTTATCAAAATATTAGCGGCAGCTTTGATTTGATTATCTCCTTCTTCATGTCCATAAGTATCATTTATCTCTTTGATTTTGTTCAAATCTATAGTAACTATTGCTTGTGGATAAACCTTATTTGCTTCCCAATACTCGATGTTATCATTAAGGAAGTTTCTATTTTTTAGATTTGTCATTACATCTAGATACATTAATTTATCTTCCCTTTTAATTTTTTTAGTCACTTTTATCTTCCTATTTAACAAATAGAAAAACAAAGTTATCGCAAAAATCAAAATCAATATATATGTAATATTACTTAAAACAAAATTCAATAAAACATTCGCATTCTTCTCGTTTATAGTACTATTTAATGCTTCCAATTTAGTCTCTTCTGAAGATATAACTGCCATATAAAACTCAAATAAATTATTAAATACGCTGTTATCAACGTTCATTAAGTAATTTGCACTAGTAGATGATTGACTATAAAACCTAACACTAAATTCACTTAGCTCATTGTTTTTATAAAACTCATATGTTTCTTTTTCCAAAATTACCAAATCATCATAAGTTAAATCATTAAATAATTCGTCATAATTATCATATCCAGTTATAATAACGCCATTTTGTTCAATATAACTACTTAAATTATTACCACTAATCATTTTTACATTAACATTTTTTAAAGCGTTCAGCGATTTAGCAACAAAGTTGTTACTATTATGCGCTAATAAAACATATTTAGTATTACCTAATCCCTTTGTTACCTCATAGTTTCCGTTATTAATAGAATAATAATTATAAACTAAATCCACTTTCTTTTTATTTAACGCATTTACTAAGTCATTTACATTTTTATATTTTACAAACTTATATGTAGCTCCAGTAAATTCAGAAAATTTGCTTAAATAAATATTTGATAAACCATTAAATTCCCTATTAATCATTCCCTCAATAGGAAGATTTTCAATATAACCTACAATATAATCTTCATTTACTATACTTTCTTTTTGGACATCACTTAATTCATTAGCAGTAAAATAAATATCTATTAAATTAGAATTAATACTTTTATTTAATTCCTCTTGCCATCTATTTAAAAACTTTGCAAAAATATCATTTAATTTTTCTCCGTTCGATGGCATATTAATAACATAATAGTAATTTAACCCATCTAAATGATATACTATAATTAAATCATCATAAATAATTGTATCAATATATTTATACAAAGGTATTATAGCAAAATGTGCTCCATTTTCTAACGATTCTTTAATCTCACTTGTATCTGCACAAGACGTGTATTGAACCCCACTAACATCTTTCATATAATCAGATACTAAAGACAAATCTGAAGATAAAACTGCTATTTCTTTTTCCTTTAAATCTTTAATGGAACCAATATTTGAATCATTTATTGAGACTAAAACATAGTGATCTTTAAATAAAACTAAGTCATTCTCACTAATAGAATTAACAGCATCAAAACTATAACTTGAATTATTAGTAACAACATTTAAAGATAAATTAGTGTCTCTTTCAAAATCATTTATAAAATCAATGAAAACACCTTTGCCAGAAGAACTAAAAACCGGCAAGTTATTAGGTACTGTAACATCAATAACATTATTAACATTTGCATTTAACCAATTTTTTTCTAAAAATGAATACTCATCTTCTGAATTTGAAAATAAAATTACAAATAAAATTACTAACGCAAAAACTACTAAACTGATTCCTCCAATAATTAAATATTTTCTTTTTGTTATTTTACCTATCATATTCTATTACTCCTAATTTGTCCAAACCACTTGACTATTTTTTGAATTTTTATATCCCATAAGTGGATAAATATCACTTTTTTCCTCAACTGTTTTTGCAGTTATAATAATTTGAATATCATAAAATGCTTTTTCTTCTTCACTAAATACTTCTAAAGATTTAATAGCTAAACTCTGTGTATCCACTAATGATAAGTTTTCTTTTAAGTCAATATTAATATAAATTATTTTTCCTTTTACATTAACAACTACATCATTAAATGCTTTATCTTCTTTATATAATTCCTTAACTAAATCTCCTACATTATCATCTATTTGTACTTCCTCTATTCCTTCAAGTCTATCACCATAAGAATCTTTACCATTCCCAGAATAAAAATACATAACTAGTGAAACACCAATAACAACAAAACTTATTAAAATAATAATTGCTAATACTAATAAGACCTTATTTTCAGAAAAAACACGTTTCACACTTTTCACCTCTTTATAATTATACTATATTTTATTACACTTGACTAGTTTACATTAAACTCAGTTTTTCTTTTAATATTTTGTCATCCCATATTTCTATATTTAATTTTAAAGCATCATCATATTTTTTACCAGGATCTTTACCTACAATAACTATATCCGTATTTTTAGATACACTTTCACTAGTAAATCCACCTTTATCTTCAATAAAATCCTTAATCTCTTTTCTTGTTATAAAATCAAAGCTACCGGTAATAACAAACCTCTTATTTGCGTATTCTTCATCAATTTCAATCTTTTTTCCATTATATTCAAAATTCACGCCACATTTTTTTAATTCATTTAATTCTCTTATATTATCATCATTTGAAAAATAATCAATAATATTCTTAGACAAAATAGGCCCTATGTCTTTTATATTATTTAGTTCATCAAAAGTACTATTCCATAGCAACTCTAAGTTAGTAAACTGTTTAGAGATTATTTTAGCCTTTTTAGCGCCGATACCGTTTATTCCCAAAGCAAATAATAATCTTTCCATAGAATTTGATTTACTTAATTCTATATTATCCAAAATATTATTTACACTTTTTAATCCAAAACCTTCCAATTCAACTAATTCTTCCTTCTTGTCCTTTAATTTATAAATGTCAGAAAAATCTTTAATATACCCATAATTATAGAAATCCTCAATAATTCTTTCTCCAAGTCCTTCAATATTCATTGCATCTCTACTTACAAAATGAATTAATTTTTCAATATTTCTTGCTGGGCAATTATCATTTGGACAAAAATAATCAACAAATCCTTTAGGATTAATTAGTTTTTCTCCACATATTGGACAATTTTCAATCATGACAAAAGGTTTTACATCATCTCTTCTTTTTAATTCAACACTAACCACTTCAGGAATTACATCGCCAGCTTTTTTAATGTAAACATAATCATTTATTTTTATATCCTTATTTAAAATAAAATCTTCATTATGTAATGTTGCTCTACTAACAGTACTTCCCATAATTTTAACAGGTTCCAAAACTGCATTAGGCGTTATCATACCAGTTCTTCCAACAGTAAAAATAATATCTTTTAATTTTGTCATCACTAACTGTGCAGGAAACTTATACGCTGTCGCCCACTTTGGAACTTTTGCTGTATAACCTATTTCATCATATTTAGTAACGTCATTTACCTTAATAACTACACCATCTATTTCATAAGGCAAAGTATCCCTAAGTTCAGTCCATTTTTTTATATACTCTATTACTTCGTTAATATTCTTACACAATTTTATATTCGGATTTACTTTTAAACCTAATTCTTTCATATACTCAAGACTTTCATAATGTGTTTTAAATGGAGTCAAAGGATAATGATACAAGAATGCATCCAAGTTTCTAGAAGCAGTCACCGAAGAATCTAATTGTCTTACACTTCCAGCTGCTGCATTTCTTGGATTTTGAAATAATGGCAAATCTTTTTCTTTCCTATCTTTATTCAAGGTTTCAAAACTTTTTTTACTCATAAATATCTCACCACGTATAACAATATCAACCGGCTCATTTAATTTAATTGGAATGCTTTTTATTGTTTTAACATTATGAGTAATATCTTCCCCAATAGTACCATCGCCTCTGGAAGCAGCCCTAAACAAAAGACCATTTTTGTATTCTAAACTCACACCCATACCATCTATTTTAAGTTCTGCAACGTATTCAACATTTTTTGTAACTTTTCTTATTTTATTATCAAATTCTATCAATTCTTCTTCATTAAAGACATTTCCTAAACTGAACATTCCCACATTATGAACAACTTTATCAAACTCATCTATAATTTTTCCACCAATTTTCTGAGTTGGACTATCAGGCAAAATATCATTAGGATATTTTTTTTCCAAAACAATAAGTTCCTGCATTAATCTATCATATTCAGCATCAGATACAGAAGGATTGTCTAAAGTATAATATTCATAATTATATTTATTTAATAAATCTACAATTTCTTTCATTCTTTGCATTATATTCACCAAAATTATTATAAACTAATAATAAAATATTTAAAAGGTTATTTGAATAATTTATTTGTTTTTGCTAAAATTATAGTGGTGATAATATATGTTTGATGTAGGAATAATAGGCTGCGGGCCCGCAGGAATTTTTACAGCTTTAGAGATTTTAAAAGAAAGACCAAAATGCAAAATAATTATGTTTGACAAAGGAAATAATATTAATATCCGAAACTGTCCTAAAAGTAAAATTGGCCGTTGTATACACTGCAAACCTTGTAACATTTCATGCGGTTTTGGTGGCGCAGGAGCTTTTTCAGATGGTAAATTAACTTTATCTAAAGATGTAGGTGGATATTTAGAAGAATACATAGGGGAAGAAAAATTAAATGAATATATTGAGTACGTAGATAAAACATATATTAATTATGGCGGAGATAGTCATATTGAATTTGACGCACAATTTGCTAACGAAATGGCTCAAAAATGTGAAAAAAATAATCTTAAATTCATCAAATGCCCCATAAGACACTTAGGAACAGAGAAATGCGCTCTAATTATGCGCGATATGTACGAAAAACTTATGAACTATGAAAACGTTGAAATAAAACATAACACAGAAATACAAGATGTTAATTTTAAAGAAAAAGAAATATACACTGATAAAAACATATATAAATGTCATAACATTGTTCTTGCTGTGGGAAGAAGCGGATCTTCTTGGCTAGAAAAAATATGTCAACAAAATAATTTGAAAATTATTAATAACAAAGTAGATATCGGTGTACGAGTTGAATTACCAAGAAAAATTACTGATCCAATTACAGACCATTTATACGAATTTAAAGTATACAATTATTCAAAGTCAACTCAAAATATTGTTAGAACTTTTTGTATGAGTCCAGGTGGTTTTGTAACACAAGAAAACTATGATAATGACTTAGCTTGTGTAAATGGTCATAGTTTTAAAGATAAAAAAAGCGATTTAACAAACTTTGCTTTACTTGTTTCAGCACATTTTACAGAGCCATTTAATGAGCCAACAAAATATGGTGAATATATAGCAAAATTATCAAACATGCTAACCGGTGGCAAAGTAATGGTTCAAAGACTATGTGATTTAAAAATTGCAAAAAGAAGCACAAAAGAAAAAATGAAAGAGTTATCTTTTGAACCAACATTAAGTGATGCTGAACCAGGGGATTTATCTTTTGCATTACCTGCAAGAATATTAAATGCCATCATAGAAACATTTGAAGCTTTAGAAAGCATTTGCCCAGGTATCAGCGGAAAAGATACTATACTATACGGAATAGAAGTAAAGTTTTACTCTGCACGATTAAAAGTTAACAATAATTTAGAAACAGAAATAAACAATATCTATGCAATCGGCGATGGCGCTGGAATTACAAGAGGATTATTACAAGCTTCAATAAGTGGTGTAATCGCTGCAAAAGACATACTTACAAAAATAAAAGAGTAACTTTACTCTTTTAATATTCATCAATATCATTGATTTTCTCTAAACTCTTATGATTTTTCACAATTTTCACTATTCCTACATTATTATTAAAAGCTATAGAAGCTATATTTCCTTGGATCTGAACTACAATACCATTGCCATATTTTAAATGTTTAACCTTATCTCCAATCTTCAATTCATCATTTCTACTATCCTCATACATGTCGCGAGTAATATTAATTTCATTAAAAGTTTCGTTGCTTTCAATCAAATCAGAATTAATCTCAGATATAAAACGGCTTGGTATATTTAAATCCGTACGACCAAAAAGAGTACGTCTTTTACAATTTAATAAATATAACCTTTCTCTAGCCCTTGTTATCCCAACATAACAAAGTCTACGTTCTTCTTCAAGTTCATCTTCATTATCTATAGACCTAAAATGTGGAAAAATATTTTCTTCTAAACCCGTGATAAATACTATATCAAACTCTAAACCTTTAGCAGAATGTAATGTCATAACGTTTACACACTGATCAATATCTTTATATTGTCCAAAATCACTTACCAATGCTATATTTTCTAAAAATTCCTCTAATGAGTATATACCACGTTCTTCAAATGCTAAAGCTATACTTTTAAATTCCTCCAAGTTTTCTAAGCGGATTTCACTATCTATGCCACCTGTTAGTTCTAATTCTTTTTTCATTCCAGATAAATCTAATATTTTATCTATCAGTTCTGATAGATTAACGTTCTTAGATTCATCGATCAATTTAAGTATTAGCTCCTTAAATTCCATTGGTGTTCCACTTTTGATAGCATCAAACATAGAGGTCCCCATTGCTTTTGCATCTTCCCTAATTTTTTCTATAGTTTTAATTCCAATTTTACGTTTTGGAACATTAATTATTCTTTCTAAACTTTCATTATCTTTAGTATTATAAATTAAATTTAAATAAGCAATTAAATCCTTTATCTCTTTTCTATTATAAAAATAATAACTTCCAACCACTTTATACGGAATATTTTCTTTTAGCAAAGCTTCTTCTATAACACGACTTTGTGCATTCGTACGATATAAAATACCAAAATCAGAATATTTTTTTCCATTTAACAGCAATTTTTTAATTTCTACCACTACTTCTTTAGCTTCATCAATTTCATTATCACAACGTATATACTTTATTTTTTCACCAAGATCCTTAGTACTAATTAGATTTTTTTCTTTTCTTTTAACGTTATGTTTTACAACACTATTAGCCGCATCTAATATATTTTTAGTACTTCTATAATTTTCTTCCAAGACTATAACTTTAGAATTATCATAATCTTTTTCAAAATTCAAAATATTTTGATAATTAGCACCCCTCCAACCATAAATACTTTGGTCAATATCACCAACAACAAAAATATTTTTATATTTATTAGCTAATAACTTACATAATTCATATTGAACGCCATTTGTGTCCTGATATTCATCAACCAATATATATTTATAACGTTCCTGATATTTTTCTAATACATGTTTATTATTTTTAAATAATTGAACTGGCAAGACTAATAAATCGTCAAAATCAACAGAGTTATTAGACTTTAAAATTGAAATATACTTATTAAAAACTTTAATAACGGTTTCATCTATATAACCTTTCATAAATCTACTATATTCTTCTGGAGTTAAACCTTCATTTTTAGCAAAACTGATTTTATTAATAACATATTTTATAGGTATAACTTTAGCATCGACATTAAATTCCTTTAATATTTTTCTTATTATGCTAGTCATGTCTTCTCTATCAATTATAGATACATTCTTATCAAAACCTAGTTCCTTATAATTTTCCCTAATTATTTTTAATCCAAAAGAATGAAAAGTTCCAATAAAAATGTCACTATTAACATTATATATTCTATTTTCAATTCTTTCTTTCATCTCATTAGCAGCTTTATTTGTAAAAGTTATTGCTAGTATATTATTTGGAGCAACCCCTTCTTCAATCAATTTGACAATTCTTTCAGTTAAAACTTTAGTTTTTCCACTCCCAGCACCAGCCAAAACTAAACAAGGTCCGTCTTTAAAATTAACGGCTTCTTTTTGCATTTCATTTAACAACTTCATCACCTTATTTTCTTTCTAATTTAAAAGTTTAACACTTTGTCTTACTAATTCATCCAAATTACTATGAGGTCTTTTGCCTTTTATCTTATAATAAAACCAATCTAAATAATTAATATCATCAGCATCATCTGGTCTTCCATATATTATTGGCTTATTATTTATGTAAAACCCAAATTCAACATTACTTGTCAAACCTAGCATATGAGGCCTCTTCCTAGGCATCCAAAACAAAATTAAATCGCATTTATTTAATGCCTCATAATCCCATTCAACTTCATCCATATAATCAACCTTAGGCAAAAAATCTCTCATTTCCGGAACTAAAACAGTTCCAGAAAACTCATATTTATCAAAGTATTTTAAAGCCTCATTTTTCCACGAAATAGCATAATTATCTCTAGGGATAGGCCCCGCTAAAAATATACTTTTTCCTACTATTTCAAGTTTTTCCATTGAATATATAACCTTCATATTACTCACCATTTTAATTATAACAAAAAGTCAATTCTTAAAATAGACTTGACTTTATTTAATTTTAATTATTATTTCTCCATCCTTAGAATAAAGAAACTTTTCCCTAGCATACCTAGCAACATATTCATCATCTTGCAATTTAACAATCTCGCTTTTAAGTGTTTCTTCTTCCTCTAATATTTCCTTATAAAGATTTTCTAATTCCTTTTTTTCTTTTATATTATTATATATTTGCGACCAATAACTAAACATGTTACTAACAAAAAGAGTTAATAAAGGAATAAAAATAATTATAAGAACAGTTATTCTTCTTCTATCCTTTTTAGTTACTTTTTTCATACTATAACCCATCCTATTATAAAGTATAACACCATAAGTTTATAAGCTCAACTATAAAAAAACGACTTTACATCTTATTTTTCTTAAATTTTAAACATTTTTTCAAATAGAAA